>JAGVAV010000020.1 GCA_020060105.1 Candidatus Woesebacteria bacterium
AAAATCATTGTAACTGGTCCAAGTCTTGGTAAAGGTCGCGGCGTGAGAACCTTTCGTTTTTTCTTTAAACTCCAAATTCATTCCCATGACTAAAGCCCCAATGGTAACCAGAAGCATTACCCAGTGAAGATAACGGTGAAAAATGAGATTTTTTGCCTGGGAAGAAATTGGCTCAGCGGATCCAACATCGCGCTTGATCAACTTAGCGAGGAATTTCCCCCACTTGCCTTTTGTCAGAAGAAATAAAAAGACAAAGCCAGAAAAGAAGGCCACCAGGATAAGGGGAAGATTAATCGTTAGAAAAGGAAGAACATTGCTGTTTCGATAAACTTCGGAAATAAAAGTTTGGGAACCAGAGTAACTTAATTTATAAGAAAGGGAATATGTTTTAAGAACAAAGGAAATTAAACCAACGTTTAAAGCCAGTAAAATAAAGACTATACCCCAAATCCAAAAAGGTATCCTAAGTAGTGACTTAAATCTTTCTTGCAAAAACTTCACGAAAATCTCCGATTAACCACCCACTGGTTACGTCTAAAGGCTTCTCGGAGGGGCAGACGCCCTCTTCCATCTTTTATACAACACCACCAACTAACAGGCTAAAGCCTGCTTGATAAAATTAAACTACAACTTTAGGGAAACTTCAAGAGGTTACTTTTTTACTTTTTCGTGAAGATGATTTCTTCGCCTTGGGGGCCTTAGCTTTAACTTCCGTTTCTTCTTGGTCTTTTTTTGACTTTTTGGAGCTGAGTTTTTTCATCAAAGAAGACTTCCCTCGATCAGCCGCGTTAGGGTGAATAAGCTTTCTTTTCGCCGCTTTATCTAAAGCCGAGATGGCCGCAGAAACATTGGCTTCTGATAAGCTTTCTTCAGCCTTATTAACCAGGGTTTTAACCATTGAGCGGATACCTTTGTTGTGAAGCCGGCGTTTTTCATCGCGGCGCATTTTTTTAATGGCAGAGCGAATAATTGGCATAATTTTTTGCTTTGAGCAGAATTTCCTCCCTTAACTTAACCGATAATTGCCCCATATTATACAAAATGGTTGTAGATTTGGCAAGCGCTTTGATATAATCACTTTAATTCACGTCACGAGTTACGACCCTGTCATTCCCGCGGAACTTGTCCTCGACTAGACCGAGGAGCGGGGTACGTTTAAACCGTCGATCTCGAAGCGTGATCCTAAAGGAATCAAGTTAGAGTTGAAGTCTTTAATCGTGAGAGCCAGTATCCGTGGTTTAAACGTATCGGGAATCCAGGGCTTTATTTACATGGGTTCTCAGTCAAACTGGGAATGACAACTAGAAGTAATTGCGTAACTCCAGTCACTTTTTAGCTTATCAAGATTGATCTATAAGTCAAATAGATTATGGTTAAAAAATTTTTTCGAAACAGCACTTCGATCCTTTTTCAACGCCAAACGACTATTCTTTCCGCCGCCGCGATACTAATGATTTTAATGCTCGCTTCGCGGTTTCTAGGTTTAATTCGTAATCGATACCTAGCTGGCCAGTTTGGGGCGGGAACGGAATTAGACATCTATAACGCTTCTTTTATCATCCCCGATCTAATTACCAACCTCTTAATCACGGGGGCTTTATCCGTTTCTTTCATCCCGGTCTTTACTTCTTATCTCATTGAAAAAAAGGAAGAGGAAGGGTGGGCAATAGCCTCTTCCCTAATAAATTTTTCGCTGGTTTTTTTCTCTTTAACGGCTGTTTTTGTGATTATTTTCGCTCCTCAGCTGACTAAAATTATCGTCCCAGGTTATTCGCCGGCTCAGCAAGCGGAAGTAGCGGAACTGACGCGATATATGGTTTTCGCCGAGCTGTTCTTGATACTGGGCAACTTCCTCACTTCCATCCTCCAAAGCTTCCACCGGTTTGTCATCGCCGCCCTCGCCCCCGTTATGTATAACCTGGGCATAATTTTTGGGATTATATGGCTAACCCCCTTATTTGGCATAAAAGGTGTCGCTTACGGAGTCATCTTAGGCGCTTTTTTTCACCTGCTGATTCAAATTCCTCTCGCCAAACGGCTTGGCTTTAGATACCGTTTGACCTTTGATTATCGAAGCTTTGGCGTCCGGAAAATCGCAAAAATTTCTCTTCCCAGAGTGCTGGGGGTAGGATTATCTCAGTTTGAGTGGATGATCAGCATCTTCTTAGCCTCACTCCTTGCCACCGGATCTGTAACAGTCCTAAAATTTTCCTTTGACTTACAAAACTTACCCATTGGCCTGTTTGGCATCACCATCGCTACCGCCGCTTTGCCGACGCTCTCGGCGGAGTGGGCCAACAAAAAGATCAGCGACTTTAAAGAAACCTTTCTTTCTTCCCTGCACCAAATAATGTACTTAGCCGTTCCCATGAGCGTTATCCTTATCGTTCTAAGAATTCCGGTCGTCCGCCTTGCTTTAGGAGCAGGGGAATTCGACTGGGAAGACACCGTTTCAACAGCGACCACCCTTTCCTTTTTTGCTCTAAGCATTTTCGCTCAGGCTTCTTTTCTCCTTGTGGCCCGAGCTTTTTACGCTATGCACGATACGCTTACCCCGGTTAAAGTCGCCTTTGGCAGTCTTTCTTTACACGTCCTCCTGAGCGTCTTTTTAACTTATCAATTCGGGAAGGTTTCTTATCTCGCTTTCGCCTCTTCCGTCGCCGGGATCTTCAGTTTCTTGACTCTTCTTTATTTACTGGATCGAAAAGTTGGCCGATTTGACCGAAAACGTCTCGTCCTGCCAGCCGTTAAAACTTTTCTCGCTTCCGTGGTAATGGGAATTTCGATATACTTCCCGGTCAAACTCCTAGACGCTTTCATTATCGATACTAAAAAAACAATCAACTTAATTATTTTAGTTGTCTTCGTAACCCTTATTGGCCTTTCTCTTTATCTTTTAGTCACTTGGTGGTTAAAGTCCGAAGAATTAAATATGTTTACGAAGTTCTTAAGTAAGTTTAAAAACTGGCGAAAAATTATTACCCCGAAAGAAGCGGCTGAGAGCGCAACCGAACCGGTTAGCTAAACAAGTACTTGCAAGATTGCTATTTTTGTACTAATATCGTTATTAAGATGTCTAAATCTGCCCAAGGCTTCTCACCGGAAATTAACATAAACCTTCTTCCCACAAACAAGTTTGCGGAAGAGGGCGTGGGTAAGTTTATTAAATGGCTCACCACAATCGGCCGCCAGCTGATCATCGTTACCGAAATCATTGTTTTGATCGTCTTTGGGATGCGATTTAAGTTGGATGAAGACACCCGAAATCTAAAAACTTCCATCGAAGAAAAGCAAAAAATGGTCCAGAGGGACCAGAAGTACGAAAAAGAAATCCGGGAAATCCAAAACCGGCTTAGCGACATCAGAACTCTCCAGACCAGTCAATCGAGTTTTTTTAATCTTTTAAATAAGGTTAGCGGTCATTTCCCCCAACACGGAAAACTAAAAGAGTTGGGATTTGAAAAAAATAAGGTCGTGATGAGTGGGGAGCTACTAACCGCCGAAAGCCTCCAAGCCTTGATTGAGTCGTTCAGCCGTTCAAAGTTTTTTTCTGATTTAGAAATTACTAGTTTAAGTACGCCTAATTCAAAAACTCCTAACTACAGCTTTAAGGCCACCGCCTTGGTAGTCAATGATGTTTTAGATACCAATGTTAAAACTCAGGGAAATTCTGAATGATTGCTTATCCTAAATTTCATAAAAGTCTAGATTCATACCTAGAAAATCCGGCCGCCAGGAGCTATCTAACTTTGGGTCTAACTTTGTTTACTCTAATTATTCTAATTTTTTTAGCGGTAAGACCAACCGTACTGACAATTTTTACTCTTCAAAAAACCTTAACTGAACAAAAACAAGTTGAGGAAAAGCTTTCCAAAAAGATAACCGCTCTGATTCGAGCGAATAAAAATTACCAAAACCTCAAGCCGGTAGTACCTCTAATCTACGACGCTTTGCCCCAAGATTCAAAGTTTAAAGAATATCTTATCCTGCTGGAAAAAACAGCCAATGAAAGCCAAGTCACTTTAGCGGGGTTAGAATTTAAAGGCATTCCTCTTTCTGAAGCCAGCGCTGCGGCTAAGTTACCGGAAAAAATCGATTTTTCGCTGGCAGTCGAAGGTGATTATCTAAAAATCAGAGATTTTATTAAAAGCCTTGAAAATTTAAGCCGATTGACAGGCGTTTCGGAAGTAAAGTTTAGCGAAAGTAAAGATCAAAGCAGCGTTATTGCGAACATTAGAGCAACTACTTATTATCATGGCAAGTAATTTAAAAGGTTTTATATGGCTTTAAATAAGAATCTTATTACAATTTTAACTTTAGCTTTAGTGATCGTTCTCGCTTGGGTTGGACTAGAAATCCGTCAAGTGATCAGCACAACTACTATCCCCCCGACTACCCAAGAACTCATCTTACCACTCAACCCAGAGTTTGATCAGGAAACGCTGTCAAAAATTAAAGCGAACGCCATGGGCAATCGGTGAGTTTGTCCTTACTGAAAAACCTCTCCCCGAACAAAGGGGTTAATTTTCTCTACCTGTTTGGCCGTCACGACTAAACGTTTACTCTTAAAGCCCGGAGGAAAACAAGTCATTAAACTCAAGGTCTTTTCGCCGGTTAGGCTTTTATTGACAATTCCAGTTTCTTCTGGAGAAACTACCTGACTGCCAATCACTTTATATGTTACTTGGAAATCCTCCCAATCAACTATAACCAAGTCTCCCGCTTTCAGCCGATCAAGGGTCGAAAAAATGGTTGAATAGTTTTGGGGATCAAAGAAAGCGGGTAGGACGGAGTGGCCATAGATGAAAACATCTCCCGGCCCATCTGGCAAAGAAGTTCCTTTATAATGCGCCAGGCTGCTCTTTAAAGTCGGGAGATAATCTTCTTTCGAAAACGAACTCACGTTGGTCTTAACGACCGCCTCTTTAATTCCGAGAGCGGGAATAGATAAGGAAAAGCTTTCGAAAACTCTTTTAGAATTTTGGATAATAAAAGAGGCTTCCTGCTTGGGATCGTTCTTTGAGGCAATTAAAGTAGCGGGCTGGAAACTGCTCTTAATCAAATCAAGGGCCGAGAAATCAAAAACCCACAACCAGTTAAGCCCGGCCAAGTAAATCAGAGGTAAAACGCTTCCCACCATCAACAAAGAAACAACCCCCTTGGCAAGAAAGGCTGGTCTGAAGTTCCCTTTCCGAGGAAGGGTTGGGGGGAAATTTTCCTGAACTGATGCCTGCCCTTTTAGATATTTGTAAAGCGGCATAGTTTAAGTGTAACAACCCTTCCTGACAAATTGCAAGATCATCCCTTCTCCAAATTTAACAACCACATAATCATTCCCAATCGAAAATCGGTTTTTCCCGTTTTTACCCTTTCATCCAAGTTCAGTAAGTCTTCCAACACCTCCTTTAACCGATTTACCTCCCAGTTACTTGACCTTTTTTCTATTTTTTTAACGACAAAAGAAGGAAGAGGCGCCGCCAAAGAGCCTTCCTGGGCAAGGATTAGTAAACGAATTTCGCGGTGTAAAGCGCCCACGATTAACTCCGGGGGGCATTTCTCGCTAAGAAGTCTTTCCAGCGTTTCCAGGGCAGCTTTAACGTTTTTATTAGCCGCCGCTTCGGCAAGCTTGAAGGAAGTCAACTCGGAAGTTTCTTTAAACTCCAAAACCTTAATCTGATTTAGTTTTAAATTCAAACGCTTCTCCGCCCAAATGATAACTTCCGCTTCTTTGGGGGAGTTATTTAACTTTTTTAAGATGTTTTCTCTAGGAGCGTGCTGGATTACTAAAAGTTTCTTGGCAAAAAACATCGGCAAGCTAGAAAGAGCTTCGTTCAAGTCTTTTTCTGTCAATCTTCGCCCATCAACTTCCTCAACCTCGCCGTTGAATTTTGTTTTAAAATCAAGGAGATATCTTCGGCTGGCTAAAGTATTGTTACCATGAAGGAGAGTAACCATAAGATAGTTCTTGACAAATTAGTTTTCAAACCCTTGAGAAGCTGACCCGGTCGACGCCTTCTCTTCGCTAACTAATCCTAACAAGAAGTCGTGGATATACGCGCTTACTTTTTGATAGTCTCCCCCTATTGGAGCGAGAACCCAAGCGCCACCGTAATTTTCTGGCGGGGGATGGTAAATCAAAGTTCCATTCTTAATCTCTGAACTAAGCACTAAGGTTCGAGCCAAACTAATATCCATTTCCTGACTAAACTTTTGCAAGGGAGGGTAATTAACCAAGTCTAAATCTGTTTCCAAGGTTTCTCCAAAGCTAGACAATACTTGGGCCACTTTTACCGGATCTCGGAGAGTTTCCATAGATAAAGCCTTTTCCCGAAGAGCAAAAAGGATCTTTTGTTGCCTTTGAGCCCGGGCAAAGTCGCTCCCCTCACCGTTTGTCCCTTTTCGAGACCGTGCGTATTTGAGAGCGGTTTCCCCGTTCATATGCTGCCAACCTTTCTCGAAGCGGAGATGCTCGAAACGGCAATTATAGTTATCTCCCCCACAGGAAGCCTCTTCTTTCCCGTCAATAGGATAATTCCAATCGTCAAAAGACCTTTCCACGTTAACCTCAACCCCACCAACCGCATCAATCATCTTTTTAAAACCTTCAAAATCGATTCGGGCCACATAATGAATGGGTAGATCAAAATTTTGGCTAATCGTCTCCCTGGCTAAGTCCATCCCACCCCCAGGATAGTTATACATATCCCCGATAGAGTAGGCGGAATTTATTTTCCCATACTGTCCCCGTAGGCCGCCCCAGCCAGGAATTTTGACCCAAAAGTCTCTAGGCACCGAAACCATGGCCACATCCTTGCTTTGAAGGTTGAGTGAAACAATAATAATGGTGTCGGAAAGAAAACCGTTGTGGTAGGTTTTTCCATCTCTTCCTTCGTAAGAGTAAGGAATAACCGCTCTTTTATCCAAACCCAGCAAAAGAATATTTGTCCGACCGTTGGTGGACTTTAATTCCCCTTCTGGATTACGAACAATAGAAAGAGCCGACATGGGCGCTTTCAGCACCTTTGAAATAACCGTCGTGGCCGGCCAAAACAGTAGCAGCCCAACGTAACTAAGGCTGAGGACAAGAAAGGAAACTAACAAAATCTTCGGCCAGTGTCTTTTTTTGTTCTTTTTCTTCTTGGGAAGAGTCCCCAAATCCACGTAGTGCATAGCAAAAAAACCAACATTTAAAACAGGAGTTACGCAGTTACACTCAATTTCATTATCCGGCTTGACCGGATAATCCAATCAATTTACGCCGGATTCCCCCCCCTTCGGTACGATACCGGTTCTGGTTCGTACCTCCGGTACGATACCGGTTCTGGTTCGTACCTTCGAGGGAATAACAAGGTGCGCAATTCATGTTAAAACTCAAAATGCAAAAAGGAAAATTGAAAGACTGTAAGTCATTTTACCATAGTCGCTAGGCTTGCGCTAGACACCAATTGACAAAACTGATGAGGGTCTAAGCTTGCTTTCCCAACAAGGACACCCTTAAGAAAAGGTTGTTTTAGAAAATAGGAGATATTTTTCTCATCGACACTCCCACCATATAACACTCTTACCTCCTCGTCAACAACCTGACAAATCTGGCTCGCAATCTCATTCGCGTTCTCTGGGGTATCCGGTACTCCGGTCCCAATAGCGAAAGCAGGTTCATAAACAAAAGTTGCCTTTTTGGTTAAAAGGCGGTCTAGAAAAGCTAAGTTCTTAACCTGATCGAGAGTCTCAAGACAAATCAAAGGCACAAGATTATGTCGAATCGCTAATTCCGCCTTTTTTAAAACAATCTCGTTAGTTTCGCCAAAATTTTTTCTTCTTTCAGAATGGCCGATGATCACGTAACCGACCAAGTCCTTCAACATTAAAACCGTGTTTTCTCCGGTGTAAGCCCCCTGCTCAAAAACCGAAACATCTTGAGCCCCCAGTTTAATCGAGCTTCCTTCTAGGAGATTAAAGGCGGCTGATAAGCAAACGTGTGAAGGGCAAAGTATCACTTCCAAGCCCAAGGTTTCTTCAAGCTTCCCCCGAGCTTGTTTTAACCACTCGACCGTTTCCTTTAGACCTTTATTAGCTTTCCAATTAGCGACTATCAGTGGTTTCATAAGAACTCCTTAGCGCTTCTGTCCCCGGCAGTTTCTTTCCGGCCAAAAACTCCAACATCGCCCCGCCCCCAGTTGAAACATGGCTGATTTTCTCCATTAAACCAAATTTGTTTAGAGCCTCAATTGTTTCTCCCCCTCCGACAATACTTTCCTGACAATGCCTCACAATCGCCTCCGCCACCGACTTAGTCCCCGCGGCAAATCTTTCATCTTCAAAGAGTCCCATCGGACCATTCCAAATTACCGTCTTCGCCCGGGCAATCAATTCGGTGTAATCTTGTTGCGACCTTGGCCCTAAATCCAAGATTAATTCCCCTGGAAGAACTTTCTCCCTTGCCTTCACTTTTATTCCCTTAAAATCTTCTTCTGACTTCTCCGCCACCACTACTTCTTCCGGAAAAACCACCTTTGGCAAAGAAGGAACTTTCTCCATTAAGAGTCTCCCCCCAACCAAAATTTGATCGGCCAACGAGGATAAATGGCTAATCACTGTCAGTTTTGTCTCAATCTTCGCTCCGCCAATCAAGGCTAGTAGAGGTCTTTTTGGCTTGGTCAAAGCTTCGGAAAGAACCTTCACCTCGTTTTCCAACGTTATCCCGGCATAAGAAGGTAGATACTTAGGAAGGCTAACTATCGAAGCGTGAGCCCGGTGGCTTACCGCAAAGGCATCGTTGACAAATATGTCGGCAAGTGAGGCCAAACTTCGAGCAAACCCCGGTTGATTCTCTTCTTCTCCCGGGTAAAAACGTAAGTTTTCTAAAAGAACTAGGCTATCTCGCGCCAAAACCGCCTCGACTTCTTTTCTACCCTCATCAGTCAAGTAATTTTTTACCAGAGCCACCTCTCTTCCTAAAAGGGAAGTTAGTTTTTCGGCCACCGGACGCAAACTGAATTCTTCCTTAACCTCCCCTTCCGGTCGGCCAAGGTGAGCAATTAAAATAATTTTAGCTTTGGATTTTAATAGATAGTTAACGGTGGGAATTGTTTTTTGCAGCCGGAAATTCTCGGCCACTTCACCAGAGGTAGTCAGAGGAACGTCTAGATCAGATCGGACCAAAACCCGTTTGCTTTCCACAGAAACACATTCGATTGACTGCATGTTAATATCATATAATCATTTCGCTTAAGTTGCAAACTATTCGATCAACAATTTCGCCTCCGGGCGAAAAAATTTTAAAGCCTTAAAAGGAGGGAGAACCGAAAAAAGATACCTAAGTTCGATAAATTTCTTTAAGACAATTGCGAAATAGCCGCTAAAGATAAAGTTAAAAGCTAAAGCAATGGCATAATTGCCTTTTATGGGGATAACAAAGCCAGACACTTTTGGTTGATATTTTGTTAATGGCCGACCAAAAATTTCGGCGATAATGTTTTTCGCGACGACTCTCCCTTGATCAATGGCTACCTCCGCCTGACCAAGAACCGCGGTATTGGCACCGGAAGCTATAAAGGAAGCGTTATCTCCTAAAGCAAAAAGGCTCCCTTCTTTCAAGTACCGTAAATTCTCATCTACTGACAATCTCCCTTTTTTATCTACCTCAAGCCCGGATTGCTCAAGTAGCGGATTAGCCCGCACTCCGCCAGTCCAAACCACCACCGTGGATGGAATTGCCGTCCCATCAGCCGAAACCAGTCCGGAAGGCTTTACCTGAGCAATAGCGGTTTTAATTAGCAATCTAACTTTTAGTTTTTCCAAGCGTTTTTTCGCCAAAACAGATATTTTTTTCGGCAAACCCGAGAGGATTTCCCCTCTTGCTTCAACTAACGAGAGGGTAATCTTCTCCGGTCTAAGACTATATTTTCGACAGAGACGACTAAGATAGCCGGAGAGTTCCCCCGCCAATTCAACTCCGGAAAAACCGGCGCCGCCCACCACTACGGATAAATCTTCCTCTAAACCCGTCGGGAGCTTCTCTTTTGTATTTTTAAAAACTTCTTCCAAATAATTTCTTAGCTTAAGGGCCTCCGGCAAACTTTTAAACCCAAAGGAGTATTTTTCCAAGCCGGGAACGCCAAAATAATCCGTCCTTGCCCCCAAAGCCAAAACCAAAAATTCATAACTTATTTTGTCTCCGCTTTCCGTCTCTAAAAGTTTCTCACTCACCTTAATATGTTTAATTTGTTGATGAATAAACGTTATCTTTTTATTGGAAAAAACTTCCGAATAAGGAAGGCAAACGCATCTTCTTGGCAACTGAGCAGTTGCGATCTCATAAAGAGAAGGGGTGTAAAGATGATAAGGATTTTGATCAATAACAATAACTTTATATTCCGGGAAACTTTTTAAACTTTTTTCCAAATCCAAAGCGCACCGAAGCCCGCCAAAACCTGCCCCCGCAATAACAATGTTTTTCATGTTATTTTAGTTGCGCTTCAATCCGACTTTTTAGGCTTTCTTTGCCCACCGCGCCAACAATTCGATCTACTTCCTGACCGTCTTTCAGAATCACAAAAGTGGGGATGCTAAAAACGTTATATTTTCCGGACATTTCTTGATCTTGGTCTACATTAACCTTTTTAAACTCGACCCTTCCCGACAATTCCTTCTCTAATTCTTCAATAATCGGTTTTGTCATTTGACAAGGGCCACACCAATCAGCGTAAAAGTCAATAAATTCAATCATAAAGTTACCTCCGAAATTAATGATAGCAGATTCTTCCAAAAAAGGAAACCTTATGCTAAGATAACTTTTACCATGTCTGATGTTCTCGCCCATCTTAACCCAATTCAACAAAAAGCGGTTGAAACCACTTCTGGACCGGTTTTAGTTCTTTCCGGCCCAGGCAGTGGAAAAACGCGCGTCATCACTCACCGTATTGCTCACCTTATTAAAAATGTCGGTGTGGAGCCAAACAATATTCTTGCGGTTACTTTTACCAACAAGGCTTCCAACGAAATGAAAGAAAGAATAAAAAACCTTCTAAGCAGCTCGGCCATTCCTCCTTGGATGGGGACATTTCACTCAGTTTGTTCCCGCATCTTACGTTTGAACGGGAATCTCCTCGGCCTAAGTCCTCACTTTGTGATTTATGACGAAAACGATCAGTTAAGTCTGATAAAGGAGGTCATGAACGACCTAGGGATTAACCCTAAAAATTTTAACCCGGGAAGCATCTTAAACTCTATCTCAAGTGCCAAAAACGAGCTGATTGATCCTGTCGCTTATCAAAACCGCTTCGCCTACGGCTTTTTTCAAGAAACGGTGGCCAAAGTCTACTTAGCCTATCAAGAAAATTTAAGGAAGAATCAGGCGTTAGACTTTGATGATCTTTTGATGGAAACAGTTCGGCTTTTCCAGGAACAAACCAAGATTTTAGACAAGTATCAGGAGCAGTTCCAATATATCTTGGTCGATGAGTATCAAGACACTAACCACGCCCAGTATCTCTTCACCAAGCTGCTTGCCAGTAAAAAGGGTAATCTTTGCGTAGTTGGCGACGCTTCTCAAGCAATTTATGGCTGGCGAGGGGCTAATTACAAAAATATTCTCAATTTCGAAAGAGATTTTCCTCAAGCCCAAATTTTTAATCTTGAGCAAAATTACCGTTCTACTAAAAAAATTCTCAGTGCCGCTACCTCGGTCATTTCCCGGAACAAAACCCACCCCGTCCTTAAGATTTGGACCGAAAACGACGAAGGAAATTCCCCCGTCGTTTACGAAGCTAAAAACGAAATCGAAGAGGCCGAGTTTATCATTAGAATGATAAAAGGAATGATAAAGGGGCCCAGTTCCTCTTACTCACTCGGCAGCTTTGCCATTCTATATCGAACCAACGCTCAGTCTCGGGTCTTAGAAGAAGCTTTGCTGCATGACGGGCTTCCTTACGTCTTGGTCGGGGGAACGCGGTTTTACGAAAGAAAAGAAATTAAAGATATCTTAGCCTATCTGCGTTTTATCGCTAACCCTAAAGACTTAGTTGGATTTAAGCGGATCGTCAACGTTCCCCCACGCGGAATTGGGCCGGCCGCCTTAAAAGAGTTTGCTTTAAACGAAGGAAAAGAATCCAAAGTAAGTTCATTCTTGAACCTTATGGAAAGTTTCCGAGTGAAAGGCGCCCAGTTAAAAACTTTGGAGCTGATCGATCTGGTGGTTAGCCAAATCGGATACTTAACTCATTTAGATGACGGCACGCCGGAGGGACAAGTAAGGATAGAGAACGTTAAGGAACTCCGTTCAGTCGCGGCTAAGTTTCCAAAGTTGGACGACTTTTTGGAAAACGTCGCTCTGGTTGAGCAAGAGTACCTGCCAAACCATCCTAAATCAAAAGATCAAGATAAAGAGGTAGTTACCCTCATGACGATGCACGCCGCTAAGGGACTGGAATTTCCGATCGTTTTTATGGTTGGAATGGAGGAAGGGCTCTTTCCCCATTCCCGATCCTTGATGGATCCCACGGAATTAGAAGAAGAGCGCCGCCTTTGTTATGTCGGAATCACCCGAGCTAAGGAGCAAATTTATCTAACTTATACTCAGGAACGGCTCTACTTTGGCGCCCGAACCGCCGGGGTAGTTTCTCGTTTCTTAACGGATATCCCCCAAGACTTAATCGTCAAGATTTAAGTTTTAACTTACCTTAAACTTATCTACCAATCCCTAATTAAGTAACTAAAGTCAAGCCCGTTAACTCTCTGATTTTGGTCTATGTCTGCTAAAGAGTTGTCTCTTAAGGTAAACCAGTTTCGAAAGAGCGCCAAAGCGTCAAAAGAGTCAACTCGACCGTCTTGGTTAAGGTCGGTGATCACAGACTCAACCTTGATTTTATCTATCCTTACATTTGCTTCTCTCCCTCTTAAGATAAGTTCGTGTTCTCCTCCTGAAAGGAAAAAGACCTTCGGAACATACTGATTAAGCGAAGGAGTTCCGTTCCCCCGCCAAGAAACCGTCCTTTCTTCAGAACCCAAAGTTATTGGAATGTCGAAAATTGCTTCCGGACTGCTAGGTTCAGCACCTATGTTAACAAAAAAAGAGTTTGACCCTTCGGAAGGGGCCTCAACCCAAGCCTTAACTAGGTAAGCACCAGGCGTTGAAACATTAAACCGGTAACTAGCTCTCCCTCCTTCGGAAGGAACAACCGTCTCTCCGGTTTGAAAAACTTTCCCATCAACAATTTGAAAAGGGAGGTTAATTACTCCTTGTTCCGCTTCGAAATACTGGTTGATCGGAAATAAATCCGGCGAGGGAGGAGGTGGCTCTGAGAGTCCTAACAGAGCCGCCGCAGAAGTAACCAAAGCGCCTTTTCCAACGGCCGGGGAAGAAGGACTAAGGGAAAAATCGGCGGCGGTCGAAATACTGCCGTGGACCCCTTCCTGCTGATAAACCGGATCCGCCACCAGGCCAACCGTTGGACCGTAAGTGAGCCAATACTGAAAGTTGCCGGAGTAGTCTCCTTGGCTGGGGACGGTCAAGCTCAAACCCCCGGTGAAAATCGAGTCTCTCAAACTAATCTCTCCCCCATCTCCTTCAAAATGGACATTGTGCCATCTTTGATCGGTCGGTCGATCACTCGTCACTCTTTCTATCGACCAGCCGGTCGGTTTGGTGTGAGGATTAACGTTGGCACTTACGTTAATGTTTCCGTTACCGTAAAAAAGAGAGCCTTTCACCCTCACCTGGTGAAACGTGGCGTAGCGAGGATTACCGCTTGGATCATTGTGTAAAGGCGCGCCCAGCAAAACTCCCTGCATAAATCCCGGCCCCAAAACGCTATTTTCAATAGTCACGCCATACTGATCGCCCCCTCCATACACCTGAATCCCATCAGAATGACGGCAGTAATTCCAAAAGCTGCCATCGGATTTTAGGCGGGAATTGTACAACCAACTCTCCCGCAAAGTGAAGTTACTTATTCCTCCGCCTGACTGGAAAGCGTCTTGGCCGTTGTCGTGAATGATCGCTCTCTCAAAGGTCACGTTGAGTCCTGAAAGAGCAACGCCTTTTTGATCAGGATACCAGACCCCACCGCTTTGATAGGCTGTTCCAGTGTCATGCACCTCCACGTTTCGAACCGTCAGGTCTGATGAGGAGCTGCTTAACTTGATTCCCTGCCCATTTACCCCGTAAATGGCGATTCCTCGCCAATGGCCGCCGTCGATGACCAGCCAAGAGCTGTCCCGAAGGTCAATTCCCGCCGATAACACGTTAGTCGTTTGGTAGTTATAAACACTTTGGCCGCACTCTGGAAGGGGGGTAGACCTGCCCCCAAAAATCACCGCTTTTCCATTTCGGCCAGCCTCAGAGGACAACTTAACCGTAATCGGATGAGTGGCCGTTCCGTTCTTAGCCGGATTTAGAGTGGTAAGATAAACCATCTCTGTCTCGCCACCGTCTATGAAAATCGTATCTCCGGGCTGGATCAAGGACCAATCAATGCCTCCTAGTTCCGTCCAAGCCGTCGTCCAAGACTGTCCGTCTTGATTGTTCCCGTTTTTCGAAACGTAGTAAGTCTTCCCAAGAATTTGAGCCTCTGAGCCAAGGTGAGTCGGTTGTTGAGAGATAAAAACGGTCGAAATTAACGCCAAAAAGAGGAGGAGATTCCCCCCAAGGTAGAAAAAATCCCTTCTGGTTATTTTTTTCGAAAAACCTCTAAAACTCATCTCTTTCAATAGTATAACCATTTTCGCAATCAATCAAGTAAACGGGCTCACCCCCAATTCCGTTTCCTTTTTTGGATTATCTCGATCCTCAAACAAGATTAGTGATTGAGGAATTCGTTAACCGCTAATCTTTAATCATATTTTGGTTCAAGCAATTTGGTCCATCAGCCTCGATTGGTGCTTAGTTTTCTTGGGTTTTAAAAGTAGGGCCTGGCTGCCAATCGGAGGCTTGATTTTTGACTAAAAAGTACTACAATATCTATTAATGAGGCAGGTTCCTTATTTTCGTTTTTGCAAAAACCTGGCCCCAATATGGGCGCTACTACATCACCATCTGCTTTACCGTTTTCTTCCTCACCCGATGGCTCGTTATCTTAGTCCCCTTTTGCTTTTCTTAAGCGCCCTACCGCTCTTTTCGCCAGTCACCACCACCGCCGTTGAAAGTAAGATCGAAAACTTTGAGCATCTCACCCAGCCTGTGGTCAATACGACCCTCTCGCTTTTTGAGGAAGACTTTATTACCAAAAATATTCCTTTGCCCTTTGGGGTAGAAGAGGTCAAAGACGAGGAGATTGAAATCGGCGAAACCGTCGTGAAACAGGAAGGAAGAGAAGGGGTAAAGATTCAAACGATAAAAGTTACGACCTACAATAATGAGGAATACGCCCAGGAAGTGGTCAAAGAAGAAGTTAAACCCCCAGTGAAAAAAATCATCGCCCAGGGCACCAAGATTATTTGGCGGGAGGTAGATACCTCCACCGGCCCGCAAAAGTATTGGCGGAAACTGCGGGTTTGGGCCACTTCCTACGATCCTTATTGTCCGGGCTGCAACGGCATCACCGCCACCGGCCTGAAAGCTGGTTACGGGGTGATCGCGGTCGATCCTAAGGTCATCAAACTGGGAACCAAAGTTTATGTTCCAGGGTATGGAGAAGCTATCGCGGGAGACACCGGCGGAGCGGTTAAGGGTAACATCATTGATTTGGGTTTTGACAACGTCAAAAACGGCTGGTGGTCCAGCCGTTGGACGGACATTTATTTATTAAATTAAAATTTAAACTGTTTATTTTTCTCTTTTGCCGCTGTTAGATATATTTAATTTTTAATCTTCCAAAACCCTAAGCTACTTTTATTAAGCTTGCTGAAAACTTTACTTGTCCTTTTCAAACTCTGCTTGAAAATATCGCTCCGATTCAATCGGAGGGAGATATTCCCTCGAAGCTTGTCCTCGACCCGATCGGCGAGAGGGAATCCAGGAACGTCTGAATCCCCGATCAGTTAGGGGATGACAGTTTGTTACGGGTCAAAATTATTTTGATTTAACAACCCTTTTTCTTGGTTTTAAACGTAATAAGTTTTCAGCATCCCTTTTTATCAGATATTTGAACGAAACCTATTTTTAGAGTAAAATACGTTTATGCTAGTTAGAGAAATTGGCCCGGGGGAAAAAGAGGTCTGGAATAACTTTATCGCTCGTTCAGCCTGCGGACATGTCGTTCAAAGCTGGGAGTGGGGAGAATTTAAGAAACAAATGGGCAACCCACCCACAAGACTGGGGGTCTTTGATAATCAGGTTCTTCTCGCCACCGCCCAATATACTCTTCATCCCGTCCCCAAAACCCCCTTTTTCATCGGTTACTTGCCCAAGGGACCAGTTTGTGATAAAAATCTCCAAGAAACCCTTCCGGAAATACTTTCGGCTATCAGAAAAACCGCCCAATCCCAAAATTGTCTTCTAGTCCGTCTAGAACCAAATATTTACTCAGATAATAGGCTATGGGTTGATTCTTTAGTGAGTTGGGGCTTGAAGAAAAGTCCTAAGGATGTCTTTGCCCCCCACAACTTTTATCTTGATTTGACCAAATCAGAAAAGGAGCTTTTGTCCATAATGCACCCTAAGTGGCGATATAATATTCGCCTCGCAGAAAGAAAGGGGGTTAAGGTCAGGGAGGAATCAAATGAGGAAGGTTTAAAAAAATTTCTTAACCTCCAGAGGGAAACCGCCAGAAGAGACGGTTTCTTCGTCCACCCGGACAGTTACTATCAAAAGCTGTTCCAAGTTCTCCAACCGGCCGGAATGGCCTACTTGCTTAACGCGTATAAAGAAGGTAATTCTTTAGTTCCCTTAGTTTCTTGGCTATTTTTTAAATTTGGCCAAACCCTTTATTATCCTTATGGCGCTTCGGCAAGTTTTGGGCGAGAAGTGATGCCTTCCCACGCCATGATGTGGGCGGCCATTAACTTAGGCAAAAAACTCGGTTGCACTCGATTCGATCTTTGGGGAGCGGCCGCGCCAAACGCTCCGGCTGACGATCCTTACACAGGTTTTACCAAGTTTAAAGAAGGTTTTCGTCCCGCGCGAGTAAGTTACTTAGGCGCTTATGATCTGGTAATTAACCTGCTGGGATATAAAATCTTTAATTTCGCCGATAAATTGCGCTGGACAATATTAAAGTTAAAAAGCAAAGTGTAAATAGCAAATATACATACCAAACGCAAAAATATTTTTGGTATTTGATATTTTTAGTATGGATCTTCGTCAATCTCCTTCTTGGATCAAGTACATGCAATCAATCGGCTGGCAAGTCGAAACCACTTCCTTGGGAGTGGCCTTCATCCGTCGACTGCCTTTGATTGGTTCTTTAGTTAAAATCCCCCGAAGCAATTTGCCAGTTTCCGTGGCAAGTTTGGATGAAATCGCCAAAAAACACCGCGCTTTATTTATTAAAATCGAACCAAACGCCACTAATGACGGCTTAGATGAAGATTTTTTAAAGCTCTTAAAACATTTCTCGGTTGATAAGTGGTCTTTTGCCCCCACCAAAACCATCGTAGTTGATCTTTCCCCTTCTGAAGAAGAGATTTTAAAAAGGATGGAAAAAGACACCCGCTACTGCATCCGGCTGGCTGAGAAAAAAGGCGTGAAAGTAATCGAAAGCCAAGATCTCAAAACCTTCCTCAAGCTTTATCAAGAAACAGCCCGACGGAAAGGCTTCTGGCTCGGCCCGATCGGGGAATTAAAGCAGCGTTGGCAAGCCTTTTCCGAAAAAGAAGAAGGAAAGCTTTACTTTGCCTCCCACCCCTCCTTCGAAAGTCCTCTCGCCGCGGCCATGGTTCTTTTCTCCGGCCGAACTGCTTATTACTACCACGCCGCCTCTTCGGGGAAAAACCGAGAGCTAATGGCCCCGTATCTGCTCCTGTGGGAAATAATTAAGTCGGCCAAAAAACGAGGCTGCATCCAGCTGGATCTGGAAGGGATTTACGATCGCCGGATTCCCTCAACAAAAGGTTGGCAAGGATTTACTCATTTTAAGCGGGGTTTTGGCGGATTTGAAGTTGAATATGTGGGGTCTTTCACGCGGTACTACAATCCAATTCTGAAGTTATTGTTTAAACTAGGAAACTTAATCGAAAGGTAGATGAAAAATAATCTTCAGAAACACCATCGACATTCAATTCGCCTACCAGGTTATGACTATTCCCAACCTGGAGCGTATTTTGTGACTGTTTGTACCCGAAATAAGGAGTGCCTACTGGGGGAAATTAAGAATGGTGAGGTGGTGCTAAACGAAGCGGGAAAAACCATCCAAGCGGAATGGGTAAGAACGCCTTCAATCCGAAAAGGTGTTTTGCTAGACGAATTTGTTATTATGCCTAACCATCTCCATGGAATTATTGTTCTCGCCAACTGTAGGGGCGTATCGCAATACGCCCCTACAAAGTTTCGTTCACCATCCCAAACAGTCGGCGCGATTATTCGCGGTTTTAAATCAACT
The DNA here is from genome assembly GCA_020060105.1 of Candidatus Woesebacteria bacterium. Taxonomy (GTDB): domain Bacteria; phylum Patescibacteriota; class Microgenomatia; order Woykebacterales; family 2-01-FULL-43-14; genus JAGVAV01. The sequence goes on from JAGVAV010000020.1 coordinate 18,477, forward strand.
ACTACCAAACAAATTAATGTTTCCAGAAATAATCCAAATCTTCTCGTCTGGCAACGCAATTACTACGAACACATCATCCGTAGCGAGAAATCGCTCGAGGAAATTCGAAAATATATCCAAAACAAACCTCTTAACTGGGAATTGGATGAGGAGAATCCGAAAAACATTAGATCTAACCAGAAAAGACAAACCAATATCAAAACAGTCGTTGGGTGTGATAAAATCAAGTTATGATTACCCGAGATCAAGCCTGGGAAAAAGTCACCGAATGGTTGGAGAATAAAAACCTTCAAAAACATTGCCTTGCCGTCGAAGCGGCGATGCTAGGCTACGCGGAAAAATTTAAAGTTGGGGATAAGGAAAAATGGGCGGTGGTTGGGCTAGTTCACGACGCAGATTGGGAAAAGTGGCCAAAGGAGCATCCTCAAAGAACTCTTGATTGGTTAAAGGAAAATGGGGCGGATGAAGAAATGCTTAACGCCGTGGCTAGTCACGGGGCGGCTTTTGGAATCGAGCCAAAAAGCCAAATGGCTAAGGTTTTAAGAAGTGTGGATGAACTAACCGGCCTGATTATCGCTACCGCCCTAGTCCATCCCAATCGAAAACTTTCGGAAGTCACCCTAGGCTCTGTTCTTAGCAAATGGAAAGATAAAAGTTTTGCCAAAGGGGTTAACCGGGAAGAAATTGAGGCTGCCGCAGATGAATTAGAAGTAAATCTTAAAGACCATCTCCAAACTGTTCTTTTATCTCTTCAAAAAATTTCCGTCAAGCTTAATCTCTAGTCAACCCTTGGCCTTTTACGCCCACAATTTATCTTATCTTGTGGTTTCTCGACTGATGACAAAAGGGGGCTTGGTTGAAAAGACAGGGATAACAAAGTCTTCAACCAAGCCTAACGGAGGGGTGGCAGGCTGCACAGCAGGTCCGACCGTGTGTCTAAAGAACCGCCAGCAAAACCATCACCCGAGTTTAGGTGGGGACACAGAGGCTGGAGATCTGTGTCCCCTAAGCTAAAGGAGGAAAACACGGGTGGCTGGAGAAGAGTGACACCCGCGTCTAACACTCTCCTCAGACACCTTCTCCTTACTTCAATCTTGCCAGTTCTTCCTTAAGCTTTTCAATCTCTCTCTGCTGCTCCTTGATCGCCTCAACTAAAAGAGCTGTCATGTTGGGATAAGAAACGTATTTATACCCATCAGCGTCTGTATTAACCACTTCCGGAACGACTTTCTCAACCTCCTGGCCGATAAAGCCAATATTTCTACCCTCGGGAAATCCCGCTTGGGGATATTTTTCCCGGTCAAATTCAAAGCTGACTCCCTGAAGATTTAAGACCTTCTTTAAGGAATTGTCCAGGTCGGCAATGTTTTTCTTCCATCGCTGGTCTGAACTCCCGTCCAAGCTATTGTAGAAAACGGTAGCGGCTCTAAGATCGCCTAACCTATCCGGCTCAGCCCACGTGTAAAAACCGGTGCAGTTCTCATCCCCTTGCCGTCCGCAAACAAGATTAGCCATGTTTTCTGACCAAGTACCGCCCATATTCACGTGTGTCGATTCCGCCGGATAGGTTTCGGGGAGGCGAAAATAGATAAAATCCCCCGCGTACTTATCCGGCACTTGGGTGTGGTCTAAATACAACCTCTGCGAAACCACGTTTCCCGCCACCGTCACGCTGCTAGACGCTATCGTCGGCACTATTCCCCACCCATTATAACTTAATCCAGGCGCATTAGTTCCGACTAAAACGTTTCCTTCCTTGATGTCTAAAATACTTAATGAGGAGGGGGCCTGGCCAATACCCACCCTTCCTCCTAGTTGGTTAAGAACCAGGTCCACGTCAACACTGTCTTTCTTAAAAGCCTGAATATCCCCAAAGGGTTGGTTATTCCAATTTCCTAAGGCCACGCCATATTTGTCGCCGGTAGCGGAGGTAAAGGCTGCCGTGTGATAATTCGCCGCATCTCCCGCCACTTCAAGAGGTCTGAGAGAATTAGGAGTCCCAAGGCTCAACCTCCCATCTTTATTTAACTTCATCCGTTCGGTGTAAAGCATTCCGTCAGGAGTGGTATACCAGGAATGATTTTCTCTGGTGGAATACCATTGGGTAAAAGCG
>JAGVAV010000007.1 GCA_020060105.1 Candidatus Woesebacteria bacterium
GGTACAATAATGTTAGACCGCACCAATCACTTAAATACCAGTCACCTTATCAGTGTTACTTAAAAGGAGGATTGTCTCAAAAGTACTGATCCAGGACACAAACTTGACAAACTTAAATATATATGTTATATTCTTAATTGATCTCTCTCCTTTCTTCCGGAGAGGTCCCAAAATTAGGATCTCTCCAAGTTAAGGCCCCTTCGGGGGCCTTAACTGTTTCTCACCGTTTTCGATCCATCTTCATTTTCGGCTAGTAGAGAACTGTTCTTGGTAATCTTTACCGAGAATAATTAAAATGTCTTCTTTGGATGGCTCAGTAGACAAAGGTTTAATAACCCGGCCAACCCCCAAGGCTCTCTGAATCCGCTCGGCGGTGTAATCTTTCCCACCATAATTATTGATTAAGGTCTCTTCGGAGGGTTCCTCTGCATTTCCTACCTGAGCTACCCTCCCTCCAAGACGAGTTACAAAGCGAGAAACCCTGCCTCCCAAACCAGACACCTGTGTACTGTTCCTTATCCCCACACTTGCTCCTTCGGCAACTACCTGAGCCTCGCTAAGCACTTCAGACGTTAATGAATCAAGCGCATCCTGATTAAACGTCGTAAACTTTCGATCATCTAAGACGACTTCCTGAACCAACTTCTCGGCATCTAGATAGTTAAGCCGATCGTACCTCACCCCCCTTAAGCTCAAAACTAACTTCATCAACTCCCCTAGGGAAAAACTGGTCCTAAAATACCCTTCCCCCCAGGATTTCAGTTCTAACAGATCTAAGAAAAAAAGGGGGCTTTTTAAATCTTGGTGAGCTCCCCTTAACGATTTTTCAGTTAATAACCCTTCTTCGAAGCTTCTCCCAGTAAAAGCAACGTAACTATCTACCGGAACAGCTAAAATTTCCCCAACTCCATGGGCCAAATACCCTAACCCATTACTAAATTCCTTTTCTCCTTCTTGATATAAATCCTCAATCTTTCCCCAAGTTCCATCAGAAAATCTAACGTGGGTATCAGGGTAAATTGGAAAGAAGCTTAACACTTTATCCTCACCTTTATAAAAGGCAACCACTGCTTCCTTAACTTTATTATCCTCCGACAGACTAAAGAGTAGTATATTTACTCTTTTGTCAATATTTACTCCATCGCTATGGGATAATTTACCAGGAAGTTCTTGAAAAGGCTTTCCTAAAAAGTTAATAAAAACAGTTGCTCTCCAAACTAGGTTAATGATTAAAAAGACTAACAACAAACCAAAGAACCAGGTTAGATATCTTCGCCATTGTCGCCTACTTTGCTGTTTTAGCCAAAATTTACTCTTTCTAGCAAACATACAATTGATAGTCTACCATAATGGATTATTACCGCCAAGGTGAGCCTAACTCAGCCACTCATTCTTTAAAGTAAAAAAACTCTCCGCCAAGATAGATTCACGGATTTTTCTCGTTAGGTTTATGATAAAGTGTAAGTTATGTAAACTGGCTAAACGGTAAGCCAAAAGTTCTTGTGCCAAGAACAAATGTCGAAGGTAAGCACGGCTGAAATTTTGGCAGGTGTAACAAGAACAATGAGCATCAACTGGATTTGGATCTGTTTTATAAACTGAATTATAAATGTTTAAACGGAACTTATTTTTTCTCGCTCCTCCTGACTTTGGACTAATGTAAAGCGCTCCATTTCTTGCTAACCTTGTCGGCGCAACGCAGTCAAACATATCAATTCCCCGCTCCACGCATTCAAATAAATCCCAGATCTCCCCAATCCCCAAGGCATGTTTTGGCCAATCATGCGGTAGTATTGGCACTACCCATTCCATTGTTTGGTTGATCGCCTCTGAAGCGACCCAATCAACAGTTTCTCTTCCCGATAAATTTTTTGGCCGGTTTAATCTGGGCCAGTATTGACTCACCCCAAAAGAACCTCCAATGGAAGCGCCTGAAAAACCTTGTTCGGCCACCCATCTTGCCTCATCTTCCCGTACTTTCTGATCATAAACTCCTTGGACAATCCCAAACAGTTGAGCCTGGGAATTGGTCGATTTCTCTAATTCTTGGTCAAAGTAAGTCTTACTTCGCAATTCCCAACGGTGAGTTCTCTCTAAAGATTCCTTGACATATTCAGGCGAGTGTAAAGGTGATAACAGCTCATCCAGCACCAAACAAATATCAGCGCCTATGTTTAACTGAACCTCAATTGACTTTTCTGGGGAAAGTAAGTGTTTACTTCCATCGAGATGGGACAAAAATTCTACTCCTTCTTCGGTAATTCGACTAACTAAAGGAGCTTTCTCTTTAAGAGCTTTTTCTTTATCTTCTTTAGTCCAAGTAACCTTTCTTTTCCGATCTTCACCCAATCCGGAAGGCTTTGAAACTTTTTTCACCTCATGAACGATCATTGCTCCTAAGGAAAAAGCTTGGAACCCTCCGGAATCGGTGATAATCGGTTTGGCCCAACCCATAAACCGATGAAGTCCTCCTAATTCCTTAATAATGTTTGCCCCCGGGCGTAAGTAGAGATGATAAGTGTTTCCTAAAATAATCTGCGCCCCAATTTGGCCCAAGTCCTGAGGAGTCAAAGATTTGACTGTTCCTTGTGTTCCCACCGGCATAAAAACAGGTGTTTCCACTACTCCATGAGCTGTCTCCAAGATTCCAGCCCTAGCTAAACTCTTATCTAACTTTTTAACAACCGTAAATCCCATAATCAACCTTAATTCCTAAAGCTTTAGCCCCTGTTCCCTAGTTGGGTCAAACGAGTGACTAACTCAAAATCATCGTCTCCTGCAATTCGGTTATGTCGCTCGAAACCGCACTTTTGACAATGATGAACCAAAACGTACTCACCGGTTCGTCGGTTAAAGTACCCGACAGGCTCCATCATTCCTAAACAGAAGCTTCTTCGATTGTGATAATCCGTGTCAACGTGTCTAGAGTAAAGGCAGTGCGGACAATGATTTCGAAAGTGCCCTCCAAACCTTAGGGGCGCAACCTCTTTTCCACAATGTCCGCATCTGAAACCACGATTAAAGCTAGATTTATTAGACATAGTTGTAAGTTTACCACAAAGTACCTATTAAGATAAAATTTATTGGAAATACTCTTTTCTCGCGTGAAGCTCTTGGAGATGGTCTTCTTTAAGATCCTTTAACCTCAAATCTCGGTCTAGGTGTTGGGTAATAAGGTGGGCAAGGTGTTGCCCACCTAAGAAATGAGGAATAATAACATAATCGGCCCCGCTTCTATAGTTTTCCAAAGCCGTTTCGTCATCTAAAGCCGTGGTAATAATCGGAGCTCTGGAGTTTTTAAGACGAGCTTCAAAAATCAACCTTAGGTTCTCCTCCAAATTAGGAATTGTGGAGATAATCATCTTGGCGGAGGGTAAATTTAATTTTTCCACGATTTCTGGATCTGAAATGTCTCCAAACAAACAAATTACTCCTTCTGCAGAAAGTTTCCTGACCACTTCAGGATTAAAGTCTACCACCGCCACCAGTAATTTCTCTTTTCTAAACATTCTTAGTAAATCATAACCCATTCGATGGCAGCCAACCAAAACCACGTGTTCCTTTAGGTCTTCTCCCCCCGCCAGGTTAGAATAGTTTTCCTGAAAATCCTTTCTCTCGAAATGTTTAAGTAACGGCAGAAATATTCGATAAAGATTGTTCGCGTAAAGAACCATGTAAGAGGAAACCGTGATTGTCAATATCCCGATGGCCGTTACCATACCCACCACCTCGTTACTAACATGGCCAATTTTTTGCCCTAGAGCAATCACAATTAAAGAAAACTCAGAAATTTGAGCGACGGTAACGCTAGCTAAAAAAGAGGTTCTTTTTCTAAAACCCATGTATCTCATAATCAATAAAACGATCAGCGGATTACCTATCAAAACAAAAATCGAAAGAATCAACGCCGGAAACCAAAGGCTAGAAAAATTGGCCAAGATCATTTGCGATCCTAAAACGATAAAGAAAATGACAATGAAAAAATCCCTTAAAGGCTTAATTTTGGCAGCAATTTGCCAATGCTGCTGTGAAGTAGCTAAAGCTAAACCGGCTAAAAAGGCGCCAATTTCTAGGGAGAATCCAATAAATAAGCTAACCGAAGCAAAAACAAAACACCAGGCGATCGAGGCTAAAAAAAGCAGTTCTAAACTTTTTGAAATACGATTAAAAACAGAAGGAATAATTTTCTTACTCAGGATTAGAACTAAGAAGAAAAGAAGTAGTCCTTTAAATAAAATTAGGGGGAAATCCCACCAGACTACCTCCTTCCCCGGGGTAAAACCAGATAAAATTATCAAGGCAAGAATTGCCACAAAATCTTGGACTAACAAAAAACCGATGGTAATTCGACCATAGAGAGAATTAAGATCTCCTTTCTCATTTAACAATTTTACCACAATTATCGTACTACTAAAGGTTAGAGCAATGCTAACGTATAGCGCTTCCAAAGCGGCAAACCCTAAAAGTAAAGAGATTATAAAGCCAACCAGCGAAGTAAAAACTATCTGGCCAAGCCCAGTCGCTAGAGCGATCTTACCCACTGTTCTTAATTCTTTTAGTGAAAGCTCGATCCCAACCAAGAAAAGTAAAAAGGCAATCCCTAGCTCACTCAGGAAATTCAGAGTTTCTGGACTTTTAACGCCGATAATTCCCAAAGGCCCGATTAATAAACCCGTGGCAATGTAGGCAATAATAAGGGGTTGATGGAAAAGACGTGCTGCCCCACCCAATACAGTGGCTAAAGTAATGACAACACCAATTTCGAAAAAAACGTTATTAAACATGGGCAAGGTAATAAATCATCTCTTTGTTAATTTCTTAAGGTCGCCAAAAATTCGTTTAGGTCATTCGGTAAACCTGATTTAAACTCCACATACTGACCTGTTGAAGGAAGTTTAAATCCCAAAACAGAGGCATGCAAAAACTGTCGTCCAAGAAGTTTCTTTCCTCCGTACAAAGCGTCACCAACTAAAGGGTGCTTAAGGTGAGAGAAATGAACCCGTATTTGATGCGTCCGGCCAGTTTTAGGTTGAGCTTCTAAATAAGTAAAATCCCTAAAACGCTTAAGAACTCGAAACTCCGTAATAGCCTCCTTTCCTCCTAAAGACACACTGAATTTTTTTCTGCTTACAGGGTGGCGTCTAATCGGGGCTTCCACCACACCAAAATCCTCTTTTAGCTCTCCGTGAACTAAAACAAGATATTTCTTTACCACGGCTCTGTTCTTAAACTGATTTCTTAAGGACTCTTCGGCGGGTTCATTCTTAGCCACTACCATCAGGCCTGACGTGTCTTTATCTAAACGATGAACAATTCCCGGCCTGAGGCTTTCTCGAAACTTTAGTTCTTCCACGTAAGATAGCAAAGCATTTACTAACGTGCCTTTTAGATGCCCTGCCGCCGGGTGAACCACAATCCCCGCCGGTTTATCCACCACCAAAACGTCCTTATCCTCGTAAACTACACTTAGAGGAATACTCTCTGGCTCAATTTCAAGTTTCTTTACCAGCGGAATCTCAACAACGACATTTTCCTTCCCGGAAAGACGATAACTTGGCGCTACCTTCTCTCCATTCACCCGAACCAAACCACTCCCAATTAGCTGCTTCGCCCTAGACCTAGATAAATCCAAAACACTTTCCGCTAAAAACTTATCTAACCTTTCCCCGGATTGTCTATCAAGAACCTCAAATTCTACTTCCTTATTCTTCATCCCCTACCCCTTTTAAGCCTCTCAATCTCTACCTTAACTTACTTAGCAGTAGAAGCGGATTATCCAAGAAATTCCTCACTTCATGCAAAACTTGATCTGGGGTCATCGCCGACTTGATTAAGTATCCTGAAGCTCCTAACTCAAAACCTTCCCGAATAATAGCATCCTGACCGAGGTTGGTTAAAAGAACCACGGGACCATTCTTTTCTTTCGGGGGATTGGCTTTCACTTGCCGAAGAATTTCCAAGCCGTCTCTTTTTGGCAGCATAATATCCAGCAAAACTAGCTGATACCCTCCACTGGAAACCTTGGTCAAACCCTCATCCCCGTCGACCGCCGCCTCTACTTCAAAGCCCTCATTTGTTAAAAGCTCCTGGTAAAGCTCCCTCAAAAACTGATCATCCTCAACTACTAAAATCTTTTGCGGTTGAGTCATGGTTATCACCTCCTTAATTAACACTTTATTCTTATAATTATACAGCCGTAAAACTTAAGTTAGCATGTGTTAAATAGGGTTGAAGTCAGTTTTTTACCTTTAAAATTTGCCTAATCAAACCGAACACTCCTAGAGTCAAAAAGACATCCGCTAAGTTAAATACTGGCCAGGAACCTACTTTAAGATAATCAACCACAAAACCAAATCTGACCCTATCAATTAAATTACTTAAACCACCTCCGATGACTAAGGCCACAAGAACTTGATTACTTGAATCGTGACCAAACCCTCCTGATTTCCAAATCAAAATCAGTAAAACTATTACTAAAAGAGCCAGCCAGACAGAAATTAAGTCGGGTAACAAACCTTTTCCAAATAACCACCCCTGACCATAGGTAACTAAAGAATCACGAACAACAAAGTATTTAACTAGCTGATCAACAGTTATAACAATCCCAACCGCGGCTAAAAACTTCATTTCTTCTTTTGCCTATTTTCGCAATCTAGACAAAGAGCGGCGGCGGGAAAAGCTTCTAAGCGTTCCTTGGGGATAAATCCCTGGCAATTTGAGCAACGGCCATAAGTCCCGTCTTCCACCCTCTTTAGCGCTATCTTCACTTCATCTAAACGCCGCTGTAACTCTCTTTTAATCGCCTCTGTCCGGTCATGTCCTTCATTTTCCGTAATATCGTCATCAAAGAAATTAGTGTCTCGATCAGGAACTAAGTAAGGATCCTCGGAGGTATAATAATTTATTTGCTCTTCTAATTTTCTTTTTTCTGCTTCAAGGTTCGCTTTAACTTTCTTAAGCATAAATCCTCCCTTTATCTTATAATAACGGCCAATACTTTCCGCAGCGCTACTTTAATTTTGATATCCTTGGCTGTACTATTCTAACCTTTAGCCGGTGGAAAAAGCGGTATATTTTACCTAAATCTCTACGCCAAGAGCGGTTTGAAAGCCAGTACAAACCTACTAAACCAACAACCATTATTCCCATGCTCACCAAATGGGCGACTTTTACGCCATCTATTACAGTCGTGTCGGCCCGATAAAATTCTATCAAAAATCTTCCCAAGCCAGAAAAAATTAAGTAAGTAAAAAAAACTACTCCGCTTCTTCCTCCAGACTTTGGTAAAAGAGTTTTTCGCTTATAAATTTTTCTTAGTATTAAAAAGGTTAAAAACAACCAAATAGCTTCGTAGGCTTGAGTGGGATGCCTCTCTCCAACTAACCCGGGGAAATGAACGCCCCAGGGTAAATCCGTTTTTACCCCGTAATCATCCCCGTTCAAAAGGCAGCCAATTCTCCCCACAGCTTGACCAAAGGTTAAACCCAAAACCGCAAAATCCGCCACTTGAAAAAAGGGCCATTTCGCTTTCTTAATAAAGTACCAAGCCCCTATTATTCCCCCAGCCAAAGCCCCGTGAAAAGCCAACCCTCCCTCCCAAACCATAAGCACTTTAAGCAAATTGGAAGCAAAATCAGACCAATTTAAAATTACATAGTAAAGCCTGGCTCCAATAAAACCGGTTACCAAAACCGTAACCGCTAAGTCCAAAATTTTTTCTTCGTTGTAACCTTGTCTTTTTCCTTCCCGCCAAACAATGAATGTCCCTAGAATAAAGGCTAGAGTAAGAAGCACTCCATATGAGCGGATAGTGATTGGTCCTAAGCTAAATAGGATCGGATGCATTTAAGATAACCTCTTTTCCAGTATACATACCTCTTTTTAACCTGTAAAGCCCAAGGAAAAAAATTAACACACCAATTAATACCAGCATGCTCGCCACCCCAAAAATATCGGCTAAGCTTCCGACTAACAGTATTGGTAAGAAAGCGACTCCGCTCACCAACATGTTGACAATTCCATAAACTCTCCCCCGAAGATCCACTGGGACGTAGCGGTGAAGAGTCGTTGTCGCCGGGACATTGACAAAAGCGTTCGAAAGGCCTAAGAAAAATAAAGCAATTATTGCCACTTTAGTCACGTCAAAATTCCAAAATTCCGCTCTCAGTAAACCTAAGATAGATAAAAATATCCCTCCACTAACTATACCAAGAGTAACTAAAGACCGGTCGCTCCATCTCCTCTCCAAACGTGGTAAAACAAAAGTTCCCGCAATCACCCCGACAACCGCCGGAGCTAAGACAATCAAAGAAACATCAACTACCTCAACCTGTAAAACGGAGGAGGCGAAACCTGGCCCTAAAGAGGCGAGTATCAAAATTAAGCTTTGAAAGAGGGTTATTGAAAATATTGAAGAACGAATGGCTCGGTTGCTGGCAATAAATTTTCCTCCTTCAACTAACTCACTCAAGACTGTTGAGAAACCCTTTCCCCCACTGGTTCCAGGAATGTGGGGCAACCTTTCGGTCAAAATAGTGGCAATTAAAAAACAAAAAAACACCGCAAAAATAGTCCAATTAAGACCAAAGACTCTCAAAACCGGACTGGCTATCAAATAGCCTAAGGCCATACCGACATTTAAGCTTAAGGTAAATAACGAATTCGCCGAGATCAAATTTTCCTTTTTTACCAATGAAGGTATGGCGGAACCTTCCGCAGGAATAAAAAATTGAGTAATAAAGGCGATTATCAAGGTTAAGACAAAAACAGCAGGTGGAAAGTTTACCGCCAGAACAAACAAAGGCAGCATAAAGGTTCGCAATAAGTTCGTTGCCACGATAACGGTCCGAGTATCCCAACGATCGACTAACACTCCGGCAAAAGGCCCAAAAATTACGGCCGGTATGCCGAAACTAAGAATAAGCGCCCCCACCGCCGTGTTAGACTCTGTTGCTTGCCAGATTCGAATCACCAAAATATAGTAAAGCATGTTGAGGGCGACTTGGGTCAACATCTGAGCGCCCCACAACTTTAGAAAGTTAAGGTTATAAATTACTGGTGGAAATATCAGGTGAAGCATAGTATAAAAGGTAAAATTAAAAGTCAAAATTCAAGAGCGGTTAAACTTTTCAATTTCACTCTTTACGCTTTTGACTTTGACCATCTTGCGCCTCTAAATCAGATATCAGCCTAACTAAAGTTCTGACACCTACCCCCGTTGGTCCCTTCGACAAGTAAGGTGATTCCCCATCCGTCCAAGCTGTCCCGGCAATATCTAGATGAACCCACTCCACACCCTCTTCAACAAACTCTTCTAAGAAAAGGGCTCCTTTAATCGCCCCGCCTTCTCTTCCTGATGAGCCGATATTATCCAAATCCGCCACGTCGCTACGCATCGCTTCTTTATACTCTGAGGGGACTGGCAGTTGCCACATCTTTTCTCCGGTCATTCTGGCCGCATACTGAAGCTGGTCAACCCAGCTCTGAGGTCGGCCAAAAAGGCCAGTGTACCCCCGACCCAAAGCGACGATCACCGCCCCGGTTAAAGTGGCTAAATCTACCAGTTTTTTTGCTCCCATCTCTTGCGCGTAAACCAAAGCATCGGCCAGAACAACTCGCCCTTCCGCGTCGGTGTTGGTAATTTCAATCGTTTTCCCGTTTAAAGCCGTCACCACGTCTCCAGGTTTAATCGCTTTCCCGGAAGGTAGATTTTCCGTTAGGGGTAAAAGACCGACTAAGTTTATCTTTGGCTTCAATTGCCCAATGGCTTTAAAAACTCCCAAAACCGCCGCTGCTCCAGCCATATCGTATTTCATCTCATGCATTTTTTCGTCTTTTTTCAAAGAAATTCCCCCACTGTCAAAAGTTAAGCCTTTACCGACTAACCCTATGGGCGGTTTTTCTTTACCCGCCCCAAAATACTTCAAAGAAACCATAAAGGAAGGCTCCTCACTCCCTTTGGCAATGCCGGCAAACGCCCCCATCCCCCGCTTGATCGCCTCGCTCTCATCGATCACTTCAATTTCTAATTCTCCCTGCTGAGCCACTTTCCTCGCTTCCTCGACCATTCTGCTTGGAGTGGCCCAATTGGCTGGCTCATTAATTAAATATCTCGACCAGTTGACAGACTCGCCGATAATCTGCCCCTTTTCAAGGGCGGTCTTGATCTTCTCTTCTTTTACCCCTTCTCTCACACCAACAATCACTTCTTCGACTTCTTTCTTATCCTCTTCTTTTTTCGTTCGGTGAGTATCGGGCTCAAATAAAGCCAAGGTCACCCCTTCCGCAATAGTTTGAGACTTTTCGGATGGATCAATTTTATCCTCGATGAAAAAGGCCAATTTTCTAATATTTCTCTTTCTCAAAACTCGTGTTGCTGTTCCCGCCACCATTCGGAGCTGATCGCTGCAGTAATTCCTCCTTTTTCCCGCTCCAACTAAGAGAACCCTTGGGGAAGAAATTCTTCCGAAGGTATGCATAAGAAGAGACTCATTTAACTTACCAACGATTTCCTTTCGGCCTAAAATCTCCCTGATCGCCCCGCTTAAAGCGAGGTCAAGCTCCTCAAGCGGGCCATTCAGCTTTTTCTCGTCTTCGAAAACATTAACCACCAAGGCCTCGGTCCTGACGTTTATTAATTTGTCAGTCGTTAAGGAAAATCTCATACCTAAATATTAGCACAAATGAGAGAAAAAACTCCACTTTAAACAATCACACTTTCAAGATCTTTGGGAAATTGAGTCAGGGTTTCCACTCCTTTAGAAGTGATAATGACAATGTCTTCGATCCTTACTCCGCCCCAACCGGCCCGGTAAATCCCCGGCTCAACCGTAACCACGCTGTTTTTTTCCAAAACATCGCCTCTCGCTAAGCTTAAAATCGGCAACTCATGAACCCCCAAGCCTACCCCGTGACCTAAGCTGTGCTCATAGGCTCCCGGGCCAAAATTTTTAAGGTAGTTTTTAACCGACTGGTCCGCCTCCGCTCCCGCTTTCCCAGAAAATAACAAGCTCTTCCCAAGGTTTTGGGCCTCTAAAACCGCTTGATAAACCATTCTCTGCTCTTGAGTGGGCAAACCGACAAAGAAAACTCGCGAAACGTCGCTATGATAACCTTCCACCACCGCCCCAAAATCAAACAACACCAAATCGTTCCTTTCAATTTTTCTTTCGCTAACCTTATGATGCGGCAAAGCGGCATTTTCCCCCGAAGCAACAATAGCTGGCTCCCAAGCCATCTTTTCCGCCCCCTGCTCGCGGCAAAACTTCTCGACTTCCCAAGAAAGTTCTCTCTCACTCACGCCGGGCCGGATTAACTCTTTGACAAACTCAAGAGCTTTATCGGCAACGCTGACTGCTTCTCTTATAAGCGTAACCTCTTTATCCTCTTTCACTGCCCGAAGGCCGTCTACTAAGAACTCTGTCGGAACAAGTTTAATCCCTTTGGTAAATTTTCTTAATTTTAAAAGTTGGGAATGAGTTAAGTTTCGGGTCTCGAAGCCTAAAGTAATTTTTTGATTTTGCCTGGTGTAATCGGACCAGAAATCATGGAAAAGATCTTTATATTCCTTAACCTTAATCTCAGCGGCCGCTTCTTGTTTCGCCTGAAGAGTATACCGAGAGTCAACCAGAAGAAAGGCCTCATCAGAGTTAACGATTAAATACCCTTCTTTGCCGGTGAAACCGGAAAGATAACGAATATTTGCCCCTTCGCTGGCCAGAAAAGAATCAAGATTCTTTTCTCTAAGCCGTTGCCGTAGGCGTTTCAATCTTGCGGGGACGACCTCGTGGACGTTTAACTTTAAAGACCCCGACCGGATATTTTCGGGGGCGGCCTCTAGGCCTCTTTGGCTGATCGATGAGAATGGGGTATTTCCTTGGGCGCCCGCGTCCCCTTCTTGGCGACAGGATTTCTTCATGCCCACAGTATGGGCAGAAAAGCCAATTAATGTCAAGTAGTTCGCTGCAAACCGGGCAAGTGTTTTTCACCCGACTCTTACAGTACGGGCAAAGAGTAAAGCTGGGCTCAATTATCTCTTGGCAGCCAGGGCAAAGATTGACTCTCGATTCCCTTTCCAAAATTTTCTCTTCAAGCCTCCGGCCATAAACTTCCGTTAAGGTCTCTTTTGGGCGTAAAATTAAATAAATCGCCAAACCAAATATCCCGCTTACCCCAACCAAAGCCAATACCCCGGTTCTGGCCAACCAACTTTTGGTTCTTCTGGTAATATCAAAACCGGCCCAAACAGTTAGGGCTAACCAAAAAACGGCTAAGTAGCTTAAAACAACTACCAAAAACAGCCCGCTTGTGGCAAAAGTAACAATCTCGTAAATCATAATCTTTAGATCAACCTTAGGGACAGAAATAGCTTTACAAAGAACTTAAAGTATATTAAAATGGGCAAGTATGCTTAGCACACCTCACATGCTCGTTGGGGCAATCGTGGTCAAAACCTTTTCTAACCCAGTTATTGGTCTCCCTTTAGCCTTGTTGAGTCACTTTATCTTAGATATAATTCCTCACTGGGACGGGGGAGCTCCGCAACCCCCTTATCGAGAAAAATCCACCATTCTTAAAACAGGACTCGACTTACTTCTCGGCGCCTTAGTCATCTATTTTCTCACTCGCCACAACCAAAATCAAGCTTACCTTTTCTTGGGTGCAACAGTGGCTATTTTTCCGGATTTAGCCCAAGGCCTAATTGTTTCTTTAAATTATTTTTTAAAAAAGAACTATCTCAGTGGTTATTTAGACTTTCACGCCAGAATACAACGAAGACTAACCTTTATCCCAGGGCTTCTAGTCACAGGCTCAGTAATAATAATTAGCCTCTTTTTGATGAGCCGTTAACGAACTCTCTCTACGTATTCTCCGCTTCTCGTATCTACCCTCACCCGGTCTCCCTCGTTGATAAACAAAGGCACGTTGACGGATAAACCATTTTCCAAGACAGCGGGTTTATAAATGTTGGAAACAGAATTACCTTTTACCCCCGGTCCGGTTTCCGTCACCGTTAGTTCCAGAGAACGGGGCAACTCCAAACCTAAAGACTGACCTTGGTAGGTCAAAAGGTCCACTTCCAACCCTTCTTTTAAAAATTTCTCTTGGCCTTGGAGCTGACTAAGACTTAAAGGAAACTGCTCAAAGGTTTCGGAGTCCATGAACACATACTCCTGGGCGTCTTGATAAAGGAATTGAACCTTCCGCCTTTCTACCTGAGCATCTTCAACTTTATTTCCAGAAATAAACGATTTTTCGGTGACCGTCCCGCTTCGGACATTTCGAACCCTAACCTTTATGGTCGCACTTCCACGGCCCATCTTAATATGCTCGTACTGAATCACTTGCCAAAGCTGACCTTCCTGCTCAAAAACTGTCCCGGCTCTCAAATCCGTCACTGGAATCATAACTAACCCCCTCACTACATTTGACTTAATCTTATTGTAGCAAGTATAATTAGCTTTGACAAGAAGCTTCGAGATCAATGGTTCGCATGTGCCGGTGTGGTGGAATTGGTAGACACGCAGGTCTCAAAAACCTGTGGCCGTAAGGTCATGTCGGTTCGAGTCCGACCATCGGCACCAATCTTTAAAGGAGGGGGATTTCTTGAAAAGTGAAAACCTGAAGCTGAGTGGTCTTTCTTGGTTAGACTGGAGGAAAACCAAGCCTCTAGAACTACTCAAGTCCATTGCTCTCTGGCCTCTAACTTTACTGTTTGTGATCATCTTAAGCCCGCCCTTTTTAATCTTAAGAAGGCTGGGCAAAATCGAAATTAAAGGAGAAGAAAATATCCCTTTAGAGGGAAGTCTGATTGTCGTTTCCAACCACCCTTCCATGCTCGAAACAGTCCTGATCCCTCTTATCTTTTTCTTTCGTTCCTTTCCGGCCAGTTTGCTTAACGCTTTAAGGTACGTTCCAAAGAGCTTACCGCATGCTAACATTGTTCGGATGGTCCCGCTTATCGCGCCGTTTAGCATTCCGGTAAGAAATAGACGGAACGATCGAACTGTCCTACTAAGAGCCATTAAAGCTTTGGGGGAAGGCCAAAGGCTCGCTATTGAGATCGAAGGGGGCAGAACGCCGAAAGGAAAACAATGGCAAGAAGTTAATCGCGGACTTAAAGGTAAAGCCCGAATAAGAACGGACGTCCGCTCAGGAGCTGGCTGTCTTCTTAAAAAGTCCCATCTCCCGGTTATCTTAATCTGGTTCGAAATTGAGGAAGATACCACCCCGTTGATTTTCTTCCTTCTTTTTGGATGGTTTCTGATCATGGTTAAGCTTCTCCTTGAAAGGAGCAAAAGAATCACCGTGGTGGTGGAAAGAAAAGACTATGGGCAACTGTTAGAAATGCCGGATAATCAAAAAACTTGGGAGGCAATCTCTCGACAAATGAGAGACGATCTTCTCTCCCTTTCCGAAAGAGTCTAAAGGTATCTTCTCTAAGGCGGTTACCAAAAGGTAAGCGCCTTTTTTAAACTATTTCAAAGACCGTTGTTTTTCCATCCCGTAAAAGCGACGGCGCTCGCCCTTGAATTTCAAGTTAATTTCCCCAAGAGGCCCGCTTCGGTGTTTAGCAATCAGCAAGTTGATATCTTCTAGTCTTTCTTGATCCTCACGATAAAGAAAAATAACTACGTCCGCATCTTGTTCAATAGATCCGGATTCTCTCAGATCAGCCAACTGAGGAACCTTTGCCTGTCTAGCTTCAACAGCTCGGGAAAGCTGAGAGAGGGCTAAGACTGGCACTTTTAACTCTCGGGCCAAATTTTTCATCGCCTGGGAAATTTCCGAAACTTCTTGAACTCGGTTCTCCAGGTTACGGCCGTGAACCAACTGGAGATAATCAACAATGATTAAATCCAATCCGTGCTCCATTTGCAATCTTCTTGCCTTCGTCCGCATTTCCATAATACTAATCCCCGGCGTGTCGTCAATGTAAATCGGCGCTTCTGCCAGCTCCCCCATCGCGTCGGAAAGCTTTTGAAAATCGTCTTCTTCCAAATTTCCAGTCGTGAGACGCCAAGCATCAACATCCGCCTCGGAAGAAAGCATTAGGTCGACTAACTGTTCTTTAGACATCTCCAAAGAAAATATCCCCACCTTTATTTTATTTTTTACCGCCGCGTTCTGAGCGATGTTCATCGCCAAAGTAGTTTTACCAACCGATGGTCTAGCCGCTAAAATAATCAGATTCGACTCTTGCAACCCTGAAAGTTTTTTATCCAAATCGGAAAACCCGGTCGGCACTCCTCTTAAACCTCCCGCCTTCTTGTGAAGTTCGTCAAGGCGATCAAAGCTTTCGGCTAAGGCATCCTTGATCGGGATGAAGTTTTGTTTTAGATGTTCTTGAGAGATACTAAATAAAGACTGTTCAGACTCATCTAGCAAATCCTTGACGTCTTTTACCTCGTCAAAGGAAAGTTCGGTAATTTTTGCCGCCGCGCTAATAAGTCGGCGTTTAGTCGCCTTGTCCTTAACGATAAGAGCGTAGTGTTCAATATGAGCCGAAGTGGGAACAATATTAACTAATGAGGCCAAGTATCCCGATCCTCCAGCGAAATCGTATTTCCTGCGCGCCTTTAGTTCATCTGTCAAAGTAACCAAATCAACCGGCAGTCTCTTTTCGTAAAGAGACAAGATAGATCGATAAATTTCACCGTGCTGCTCTTTATAAAAATGTTCTGCTTTCAGGTGTTCCGCGACCTTGACAACCGCGTCCTGATCAATTAATAACGCTCCGAGGATTGATTGTTCAGCTTCAATGTTTTGGGGCGGAAGTCTGGCTTCTGACATAAAACCTTATTACCCTTCAATACCTAACTATATATTACTAAATCGTAATAACTATATCTTTCTATCAACAAGGGAAACAACTAAACTCTCTCGAGTAAAAAGACTTGCAGTTCTTCGGGCAATTTTTCTTTGGTGATAATAAGCTTTGTTAGTGGCTCAACACCCTCTTTCCCCATTTCTTTTAAAAAGTTACTAACCGGTTCAAGGTCAAATTTGAGTCCCTCGACTCGATAATGCATTGGAATTACGATTTTAGGCTCTGTTTCCGAAACCACTTTTGCCGCGCTAGGGGCGTTTATCGTGTAACCTCCGCCCACCGGCACCAACAGCACATCAACATTTCCTAACGCCTCCAGCTCATCGGTAGTTAAAGTTTCTCCCAAATCCCCTAAGTGAACAACATTAATCTCGTCAATCAAAATGTTATAAAGGGTCACTTTTCCCCTTTCCGATCCTTTCTTACTGTCGTGATAAGCCGATACACCCTTAATAAAGGTATCTTTAACCTCATATTCACCCGGCCCTTGAGCAATAAAGGGGTTTCCTTCGACCCCTTCAGGAAAATTATGGTCTTGATGGGAATGAGAAACAGTTACAACGTCTGCACCGACTTTCGGCAATTTCAAGCCGGTAAAATTTGGGTCGAAAGGATCCGTCACTACAGTCGCCTTTTTGCCTTTCAATCTAAATGAAGCATGTCCTAGATAAGTAATTTCCATAACAGTCTCCAATCTGTTTCCAACTTAAGTTGCCAGTTTCGCTAGGCGAGCAAATTGAAGTATTTTTGAGCTTCTTTAAGCGAAAAAATACCGCGCCGATTAAATCCCGATTTAATCGGCGGAAGATATTTTGAATATAGCATATAGGCCTCTCATTAGCAACTGATTACTTGACTGACTTAAAAGAATAAAGGGCTGAAAAGTTGGAGTCTTTCAGCCCTTTAGGACCAAGGAAATTATTCTCGGCTGGAGCGCTCCTTGAAGAAGTGCTCGTAGTCTTCTAACTCCCGGTGGAACCTCCGGTGGATCTTGTTGCTTTTCTCCAGGCCAAAATAACTTTGGGCGGCGAAGATTTCCACCTTAGCCTGATCCTCTTCTTCGTCCAACTCCAGCCTTCCGGCAAGATGAAGCGCCACTTCGGCAAAGAAGGCCCGATCCTCATGGGAAAGTTCGGGAGATTGAGCAAGACGAAGAGCGGTCCTTGCTACCAACCTTCCGTCCTCTGTTTTCATCGCTTCCTCATGAGCTCTCTGATAGTAGGAGACGGCATGGCGAGACAGAAGGTCAGCTAGTTCAAGCAAGGCTTTTGCTCTAGCCGAAGCATCAGAAGCATTCGCCACGGCTTGATTTGCCTGAATAATTTCGTTGACCCACTCCGGTTCCTGTTGTTTCCTCTTCTCCTCCTGCTCTTTCAGTTGACGGTTTTCGTCTTTTAGGCGATCTATCTCTTTTTGACGCTCCTTTAATTCCTGGTTAGCCTGGTCGATATAGCTTCGGAGACTTTCCACTTCTTCGCGAGATGCCCCGCCAATTCTCTCACGGCTTATCACAACCGGAAGATTCGTGCCTTCAAGACGGCTTTCCAAAAAGTCGCTTATCCCCCCAGCCCCCTCGACCCGACCGCTGGTTAAATCCGACCAGATCAGAAAAGAAAGAACCCATCCGTTAATGGCTTTCTCCCAACCGGCCGTCTCTCTGAGCAAATCGTAGCGTCGGTTAAGCGGTAATACATTGTCCCGAAGGATTGTCTCACCTTTGTGGATAAACTCCTCACTGACTCCTCCGGCCCCGGTGCTGACCATCATCTTTTCCAGAAATTCTCGGATAAGAGCTCGGTTATTTCCCCGTGCTTCTTCCAAAGACACGTCTGGACCGCTGCTCATTTTCCCCTCTCCTTTCGTTAGTTTTGGCCCAACCATAACACATCCGGTCCCTTTTGATGATAAACAAACATCAACTAATCTGAACGTCTTCTTAGGTATTATTGAAAACCATCTCCTTAAATGCTATCATGCAACTATGACTACTCTGCTTGAACCTAAAATTCCTAAAGGTTTTCGGGATTTTCTCCCGGCGGAAAAAAGGCGCCGGGATTTTGTCGTGGAAAAATTAAAGAAAGCTTTTGAATCTTTCGGATTCGAACCTCTGGAAACCCCGGCACTAGAGTACGCCGAAACCTTGGAAGGAAAATACGGTGAAGAAGAAAAGCTAATCTATAAGTTTGAAGATCGCGGAGGCCGCCTTGTGGCCCTTCGTTATGATCAAACTGTTCCCCTTGCTCGAGTAGTTTCTCAATACCCCCAACTTCCTAAACCGTTTAAGCGGTATCAAATCCAACCTGCCTGGAGAGCGGAAAGCCCGCAAAAAGGGCGGTTTCGGGAATTTCTACAGTGCGACTTCGACGTTGTTGGAACCAATTCACTTCTCGCCGATGCTGAAGTCATTATGGTCATCGTTTCAACATTGAAAAAGCTGGGCTTTAGAGATTTTCAGATTCAAATAAACAGCCGAAAGCTCCTAACGGAAATGATGAAAGAGGCCAAGGTTTCGGAAGATAAGGTAATTTCTGCCATTATCGCCATAGATAAATTAGAAAAAATTGGTCAAGGTGGTGTAGTCGAAGAACTAACCAAAAGAGGCTTAAACAAGGAAACCGCTGCTAAAGTTCTCCAAGTCTTAGAAAGAGCTAAACCAAATGAAGAGCTAAGTATTTTGTTTAATTACCTTAACCTCGTAGGACTCAAACAGTACTTTACTTTCCAACCTTCGCTAGCCCGAGGGCTGACTTATTACACCGGGCCTATTTTTGAACTAAAGGTTAAGGATTATCCAGGGGGAAGCCTCGGCGGCGGGGGGCGTTATGACCAACTTATCGGTCTTTTTACTCGCCAAGATCAGCCGGCGGTCGGTTTTTCCTTCGGCTTCGAACGCTTGATAGAGGCGATGGAGAAACTTAACCTCTTACCCGAAAAACAAAGCAACGCCCAGGTTCTAGTAACTGTTTTTAGCCCACAGCTGCTGGAAAAATCTCTGGCCTTAACGAAACAACTGCGCGAAAAGGGTCTTAACACGGAAATTTATCTGGACCCTTCTGTCAAACTTGAAAAACAACTTAAGTACGCAGATCTCAAAGGCGTCCCTTACGCCGTCATCCTTGGTCCAGAAGAAGCCGAAAAAGAAGAAGCCACTCTCAAAAATCTCCAAACCAAAGAGCAAAAAAGGCTATCCGTTGAAAAACTAGCTGTTGAAATTAAGTTTCCTTAAATATTGTTTCCTGATAATTTAGTGTGTCGGGTTTGGTGAAAAACTTCCTTGTCCTTTCATCGACTTAACACCCTTTTTCTTAATCTTAAACTCAATAAGTTTCCATCAAGCATGTGTATTAAACATTGTCAGAGGCCTAAAAAATTAAAGGCTGAATTGCTTTTAGCTAACTCAGCCCTTGAAAGTAGCCTCACTCTAACTGTAGTAAACCATCACCCTTCACAACCAATCTTTGGCTGCCCTGCAGTATTTCTCCGTTTTCACCCCAACCCTGGTAGTGATGAACCACTATCGTCCCTAGAGGCAGTTCCATTTGAATGTCTCGTCCTTTGTAGGTAAATCGTTTTTCTGGATCCACTTCCGGAGCAGGCCCACAATTAACTCCACCTACACTATAACAGCTTTGCAACTGTTGGAAACGGATTCCGTACTTCTTGCCCGGCGTAGCGTAGGAGTGAGCTGTTAAGTCCACCAAGCCAACCCCCTTAGCCGCTCGTAGCTCCGCCACTAGAACACTTCTCCGTTGAAAGTATCCTCTGTTATTTTCCGAATTTCCTCCACAATTTCTTCTATTCCCCTTACCTTTGGGGAGGTTGCATCTGTCATTTCTCCTCTCCTTTCTTTTTTCCGTGGCTGCTTCAGTCTTTCCCTGACTTTTTGGTCATGTCCAAATACCAAAACCCTTGTTCTTCCGAAACGAATACGTCAGAAAAATAACCGCAAGGATCCCTAGTAGAAAAGAACCAAACGAATAACTCTCCAAAGAGAAAAGCAGTACTGCCGCCCCAAGAATTTCAAGCCATAACACCAGCAACAAGCCTAGTTCAATAAGGTAACCTCTCGATAAAGGCTTTCTTAATGACACTTCCCTTTCTCCCTTCCTGATAAACTTGCTCTATAACTAAATTATATACCCTTTAGTCAAACTCACAACTTGGCAAACTAGCATTAGTTTGCTAAAGTGTCAATATGAGAACTTCCCATGCTGCCTTAATGGCGCTGATCACTTCCGCCGTCATCTGGGGTATTACCACCGTCATCTTAAAGGATATCTTGAATTACATTCCTCCTTTCAGCCTCGCCTTCCTTAGGTTTAGCCTTGCTTCATTAGTAATCTCTCCGATACTTCTTTACAATGAAACTCGCCACCCAATACAAAGTAAAGATCTTCCAAAGTTATTTTTCTTTGGGTTAATTGGGATCACCCTTCACTTAAGCTTGGTTTTTTTAGGCGTTAAATATACCACCGCTACTAACGCCGCTGTTATCACTTCCCTTTCCCCCCTAACTGTCGCCGCCGCAGCTGCCTTTTTTCTAAGAGAAAAAATTAATCGAAATTACTATCTTGGCTCGTTGGTGGCTTTATCAGGAACAACTTTAATTTTTGCCGAACCTCTGCTTAATAACGAAAATTTTTCTTCAGAACATCTTCTTGGTAACTTTTTAATACTCGCTTCTGTCTTTGTCTGGGCTGTTTTTAACATCAGTTCCAAGGAGATGTTTAAGAAGTATCATCCCTTCACCGTTACCGCTGTCTTATTCTTAACGGGAATGGTCACTTTCGCCCCTCTTGCCTTTTTGGAATACCAAAGTAATCCAACTTGGCCAACCTACTTGTCTTTAAAAATCCTCTTAGAACTTCTCTTTTTAGTCCTTTTTTCCTCGGTTCTAGCTTACCTTCTTTACGAGTGGGGTCTAAAATATGTTAAGGCAAGCACGGCTGGCTTAACCAACTATTTGCTGCCCGTCACCACGGTAACCGCCGCCGTTATTTTCTTAGGGGAAACTTTAACTTTATTCTTCACTTTTGGGTCAATCTTGATCATCCTTGGCCTAATCATTACTAATCATCATTCGTCCCATCACCGCCATTCCCATAAAACTTAACACCGTGCTTGCACTAACCTTCTAAATTGTGGTATACTGACCCAGTTAAATTAAGGAGTTGATTAGTATGAAAAAAGGAATTCATCCAACCTATCATGATAAAGCCAAAGTTGTTTGTGCTTGTGGTAACAGCTTTACCACCGGATCCGTGCGGGAAGAAATCCGAGTTGACCTTTGCCATAAGTGCCACCCCTTCTTTACCGGCGAACAGAAGTTTGTTGACAGCGAAGGTAGGGTCGAAAGATTCAAGCGTCTTGCTTCTCTCAAACAACCCGCTAAAGAAAAACAAAAAGTGGAGAAAAAAGAGGAAGAAAGACCAAAGACCTTGAAAGAAATGCTAACGAGCCTGGAGGAAGGTAAATAAATCCTTCTTACCTTTATCCCCATGTTTGATGATCGCCTTCAACCAATTCTGAAGAGATATAAGGAACTTAATCATTTGTTGGCTAACCCTTCCGTAATCGCTGACTTGGCAAAACTCACTCAGCTGACTAAAGAACAAGCCGAATTGGCTCCCATCATCAAAACCTACCTAGAATTTCAGGAAGTAAATAAGTCGGTTCAAGAGACCAAAGACCTCCTAAAACAGCCTAATTTAGAAAAAGGCCTGGAAGAGTTGGCCAAAGATGAGCTATCCAATCTAGAGAAAAAACAAACAGTTCTGGCGGAAAATCTTACGGAAATGCTTTCTCCCAAAAATCCCCTAGACGAAAAAAACGCAATTGTCGAAATCAGAGCGGCTGCGGGAGGCGACGAAGCCGGGCTTTTTGCCGCGGATCTTTTTCGAATGTATGTTCGTTACTCGGAAAGCCAGGGTTGGTCTGTCGAGCAAATGTCTGCTAACGAAGGGGGAATTGGAAATATTAAAGAGGCTATTTTGAAAGTCTGCGGAAAAGGTGCTTACGGAAAACTAAAGTGGGAATCAGGTGTTCATCGGGTTCAGCGAGTCCCAGTTACAGAGACTAGCGGAAGGATCCACACCTCCACCGCCACAGTAGCAGTCTTACCTGAAATAGAAAGGGAAGATTTTACCATTAATCCTGATGATATAGAGTTTGAAGCGTACCGAGCCTCAGGACACGGAGGGCAAAATGTTCAGAAAGTCAGTACGGCCGTTCGCTTAAGGCATAAGCCCACCGGCCTAATCGTAACTGCTCAGTCTGAAAGAAGCCAGTTCCAAAACCGAGAAAGAGCTTTGGATATCTTACGTTCAAAGCTATACAACATCGAAGAGGCGAAGAGAAAATCGAGTATTGATCAGACTCGAAAACAACAAGTTGGTACTGGAGAACGGTCGGAAAAGGTTAGGACCTACAACTTCCCTCAGGACCGAGTGACCGATCATCGGATTAATGAATCGTTTTTTAATATCGCCGAAATCCTAAACGGAAGGATCGAGCCTCTTCTCGAAAAAGTAATCAAAGCTGAAATTAAAGAAAATGACAAGGAATTGGATGATTAATGTCAATGACCACCCAAGAAGCCCTAAAAATTTCGACACTACCGGTAACCGAAGCTAGTATATTACTCGCTTATGTTCTGCAACGCGACCGTTCTTATCTCATTGCCCACCCGGAACAAAAACTTACCTGTGCCCAAAAACGCCGTTTTGAAACTCTTGCCAAACGCCTGGAAAATCACGAACCGCTCGCTTATGTCACCGGCCGCGAAGAGTTCTACGGAATGGGTTTTAAAGTGGACAAAAGGGTCATGATTCCCCGACCTGAAACGGAAAATTTGGTTACGGAAGTAATTCAAACCGCCGAGAAAATCAAAAATCCGGTAATCGTTGACGTTGGCACAGGTTCTGGTTGTATCGCCGTCACTCTCGCCAAATACCTTCCAAAAGCCACCCTTTTGGCAACGGACGTTTCCTCAGAAGCTTTAGAGGTCGCAAGAATTAACGCCGCTAGATTTAAAGTAAGTAAAAAAATCACCTTTTTGTGTGGAAATCTATTGGAACCTCTAAGGGAAATTAAGGGGGAAAGAAGCCTTGACATCATTGCGGCAAATCTTCCTTACGTGAAAAAGGATTGGTACCCAAAGCTAGACCCTCAAATCTTTCATGAACCCAAATTAGCCCTCATCGGAGGGGAGACTGGACTAGAAATTTATCAACAACTTTTTATTCAAGCTGAAAAGTATTTAAAACCAGGTGGAAAAGTTATTTACGAATTAGATGGGCAAATCTTAATCCATTAACAACTAATTTAAAAACTAGGCTTTTCCAGGCTCTTTTTTGATAAAACTTTCGAAAGCCCTTAAAACTTCTAGCGGGGTAACAAACACCACGGTGTTGCTTTTATCGGCAGAAAGCTCACTTAAAGTTTGGAGAGTCCGGATATGCAAGCCACCAGTTGTATTGGCTAACTGGTTCGCGGCAGCGGCGATGTTTTCGGAGGCGGCTTTTTCTCCTTCGGCGCGGATGATGATTGCCCGCCGCTCTCTCTCCGCTTCCGCTTGACGGGCAATGACCCTTTTCATCTCTTCTGGTAAAATAATATCTTTAAGCTCAACTGATTCAACTTTAATTCCCCAAGGATCGGTGGCTTTATCGATAATAACTTGGATTTTGTCCGCAACTTCGTTCCTTTTTGATAAAAGATCATCTAGAGAAATTTCCCCCACCACATTTCTCATTGTAGTTTGGGCTAGTTGAGAAACGGCGTAGAAATAGTCTTCCACCTCAATAATCGCTTTTGGTCCGTCTTGAATACGGTAATAAATGACGGCGTTAATACGAGCGGAAACGTTATCCCGAGTTATCGCCTCCTGATCAGGAACATCTACTGCTTTAACCCGAATATCCACCTTTTGCCAGCTTTCAATCACTGGCCAAACAATTCTCCAACCAGGCATCATCTCACTAACAAACTTTCCAAAGCGAAATTTCACCCCACGTTCATACTGATTCACCTGGCGAATCGAGTAAAATACCAAAATAATAAAAGGTATAATTACAACTAGTAACAATTCCATATCAGAAATATGATACCATAACAGGGGAGGAAAAGGCAAATAAGACCATTTTCCTCCCTAACCAACCACTTCAAGAGTACAGACGTTACATACTGGGCAACGATAGTCAAGATCTCTTTTTGATTGAGCAACTTTGAATCCGCAAACGGGACAATAGACTTTGACTATTTCCCCACTTCTCCGCGCCGCCACCAACCTCTCCCATTTAGAAGGAAAATACCCTTTCTTACCATTGGAATCAAAGCTCTCGAAACCCACCGCCATCTTCCTTCATAAAAATCTTAAGAACCACTCAACCTCTCCCAACTTATTGTACTCCTTTCTAGGATAAACTTTCAAATACGGAAACATCTGGTGACAGTTTGTTTCATTTTTGCCATAATAAAGTTGTCGGGAGAAAACCGTGTTAATTAAAAAAATACTCTATTTTCAGATTCCAGAATACTTTACCACTATCCTCATTTCTGCTGTCGGGGTATTTTTTCTTATCCTGGGATTTTTCCTCGAACCCTCTTTTGAAAAGTATCTAAAGAGTTTAGTATTCACCCCCGTCTTCTTTTTAATTTATCCCCTAGCTAAAGCAATTACAGTTGATTCAATCCGGATTTACCGCTGCGAAACTCTAGCAATTCCTGGGTATGTCTATTGGGTCTACGGTATTCAAACTCTCTGTTATATTGGCATTTGGGCCCTTACACATGAAGGTTTGGTTTTCTCTTCCGGAACCCCCAAAAGTATGAATATTTCCAGAATTCAATGATCTTTTGGTTAATCCTAGAAACCCTAACAAGCCTCTCGACCCTCCTCTTTAATTTCTTAAAATCAAATACCAGCAAAGCCGAAACCTTTATCCTCACCGATATCCTTCGCTCCACAATCTTGATGCTTACCTTCACCTTAACCTACCACTTTTTCTACAACGTTTTGGATCTTACCCCTAGTTAGCCAGATTGAGTGCTTGACTACAAGTAAAACTCATACTAAAGTAATCCTTACTATTTACCCTCAAAGCTACTAACCGCTTCATAAAACCCTTAATTGACTAATTTAAGAAGGAAAAATGATTATTCGATGGTTGGCCCACTACTTAAAGAAAAAGTTCCAGTTAAAGATTTTAAACCTAAACCCTAATGCTCAAGACTATCCATCTCTCCTTGTAGAGAGGGAAATTGTTATCAAAAAGGCGAAAAAAGTTTATCAAAGACATCTAAAGCTTACCCTGATAAATCTTCTCGTTCCCACTCTCATCCTCATCTTAGTTAGCTTATACGGGTTTCTAAGGTCTCACTTAGAAAACAATTTTCCAGCCCTAATATTTGGTTTACTTGTTCTTCTCACGGCACTCGCTTTAGTAATTAACGTCTGGAGCGAGGCCGCTTTACTTTATTTGCTAAGAGTAAGAAAAAGGAACCTTAAACTTTTTTCCTTTCTGTGGCTAGCGTCTCTCCTAGGAGTTATCATTAGTAGCGAGATTCTTCTCTCGGTTTTGCCAAACGCGATCTTAATTACCTGGGCCGGCTTGGCCATAATGTTAATAGTCTACACCCACCTTGGCAAAAAAATTCTTCCTTTCGTCAAGTGTTTAATAGATAACCCGAAGGTAAAGTTCAAAGCGGCCCTAACCTTCACTGCCGCCGCGACACTAGCGATAACTTTTTTTGCTTTTACCCCAGTCGGATCAACTAAATTGGAGGCTAAAGCCGACTTTCAATCTAGCTTACTAGTTTTACCAAACTTTAGGGAAATTGTTTTTGAAACCAAGGAAATATTACTTACTGCTGAGGAGCTTCTTCGAAAGTCGCTTTAAAGATTTGGGGTTTCCCATCGCGCCAAACTTCCACATCAACTCTGTCGCCGACTTTGTAATTAAATATCGCTCTAGATAAAGGGCTGTCCGTGTTAACCTGAGCCTCCCCGATTTTAGTAATCACGTCTCCCGCTTTTATTCCTGCTTTATCTGCCGGACCATCGGCCACAACTCTTTGAATAAAAGCCCCTTCTGGAAAATCACGTATTTGGGCTAATTCTTTACTAATCATCCGATAAACCACTCCAAGGTAAGGACGAACGATCCGACCATCCTTTTTATAACTATCCAAAATACTTTTGGCCACATTAACCGGTATGGCGAAACCGATATTTTGAGCTCCTTGAGTAACCGCAACGTTAATTCCTACTACCTCCCCAGAAAGGTTAAGGAGAGGGCCACCGGAATTACCGGGGTTTAACGCCGCATCGGTCTGAATAACATTTTCTAACGTCTCTGATCGGCTTCCAAAGGCATCTGAGGCAGTCACTCCTCTCCCTAGACCGGAAACCACTCCCGTCGTCACGGTATTATCAAACTTCCCTAAAGCGTAACCAATCGCCACTACCGCCTGCCCGACCTTTAAATCATTAGAATCACCCAAACTCAAAACGGGTAGGTCGCTGGCCTCGACTTTTAATATCGCAATGTCATTGATCGGGTCTCGGGAGACTTTTTTAACTTGATATTGTTTCTTATCCTTTGTTATTACCGTATAATCCACCATTTCATTGGAAACTACATGAGAGTTAGTTAAGATTACCCCACTTTTATCAACGATAAACCCTGTTCCAATCCCTTGTTCTTCTCGGCCTTCAAAGGTTACTGTTTGAGCGACTATTGAAACAACCGAGGGAGAGGTCTGCTCCACAACATTAATTACTGAAGATTCTTCTGAAGTAACTATTCTTTTTCCGCCGCCAGGAAGATTCACAACTTCCTCTTCCAAACTCGACACCCTCGGCAAGCTAAGTCCAAAGGGAAGATTTTTACTCCAAAGAGGATAAGTGTAACCAACCATTCCCCCAGCAATCCCAGCGGTAAAGATAGAAAAGATGAAAAAAACTATTAACGTGATAAACAGTGAATTTTTCGACATATTCAACCTCCAATATTTAAATCAGCCTTAATTTTATCAACTTTGAACCTAACTGTAAATAACTACTAATATTAGTTTAACAAAAAGATTGTTAAGAAATCATTAATTCTACTTCAGTAACTCAAGAGCTTTATCCAGTTGAGGATCCCCCCCAGCCTTAAAATCTTCTTCGGAGAGAAGAACTTCAAGCTGTGGAGTAATTCCCGTCTCGTTTACCCAACTTCCGTTTGGAGTCAGCCACTTCTCAACGGTTATATGCAATCCCGCCCCGTTTTCATATTGCCTTGTCGCTTGAACAGTTCCTTTACCAAAAGACTTTTCCCCCACCACCGTTGCCCGGTTATAATCTTGCAAAGCCCCGGCAACAATCTCAGACGCGGATGCTGAACCTTGATTAATCAAAACAATTAAGGGAATATTTATTAGCCTTCCTTCTCGATCCACTTTTACTTCTTCCTTTCTTCCACCAGACAACTCCTTTCGAACGACTACCCCTTCATTAAGAAATTCCGAGGAGATGTAAATAGCACTTTCCAAGTAACCTCCTGGATTATTGCGAAGATCCAAAACTACCCCTTTATAACCTTCACTAAGTACTTTCTCCACGGTCTCATCCCACTCCTGATTCGTCCCGTCCCCAAACCTTGATAATCGAACGTGAGCGATCTTACCCTCTTTCTCCACCAATTCAACACTTTTTACCTTGATTTTGTCCCGAACAATCTCCGCTTCATATGGTTTATCTGCCCCCTTTCGAAGCAAAGTCAAACGAATTGAGGAACCTGCCGGTCCTCTAATTAGAGAGACCGCTTCCGGTAAGGTAACCCCTGTAGTTTCCTTATCCCCAATTTTCAAAATCAGATCACCGGCCTTCACCCCCACACTTTCCGCCGGAGTGCCCGATAACGGAGCCATAACAACCAGTTGTTTATCCTTATAACCTAGTTGAATCCCAACCCCTTCATAGACACCGGAAAGTTGGTCTTTAAATTCTTTGTTTTCCTGAGGATCGAAAAAGGAAGTATAAGGATCGCCTAAAGAATCTACCATTCCCGAAATAGCCCCATAAAGCATTTTTTCCGAATCTATCTCTTTTTTGTCTATATGCATACTTTCCAATTCGCCCCAGACCTGCCAGAAAAGAGAAAAATCTACCTCCTTGTCTGACTCTTTATTTATCAGCCTCGGCCTAGAATCGACATCCTTGAAATTAGTCGACAAGTCAACCGGAAGGTTATAGTTTTGCCCAATAAAAATACCAACCGCTAAAACGCAGCCTAGTATAATTAAAGTGGGAAAAAACCTTAGTATCTTAGAGAACCCCTTACTCACCCCTGATAATCTCCAAATTACACGCCGGAACTCTTAAAGTTTCACTCTGATCAATTCTTACTAAAGCTTCCGGAACGTTAAACCCATACTGACCGTTTTGTTCAATTTTTTCTAAGATCCCAACGTGGCCGTGCGCCTCACCCGATAAATATACTTTTAACCCCAAATCAAGCTCTTGCCAATTGCCTCCGGGAACTTCAGAATTCGTTTCCTTATCTTCTTTGGACAAGGGAATAATTAACTCTCTCTGGCTACCATTGATTATTCCGAAACCGTCATGATGCTTTTTCAACTCCAAGTAAACGTCTTCCGCCATCGGTCTAATTCCAAATCCTTCCGTGATCAGAACCGTCATTCCTGAATCAAGTTCTCCCAGTTTTGAAAAATCTCTCACATTAATTCCACCGACCACTAAACCCCTTACCCCAATCGTCAAAGCTTTCTCTAACGTTTCCTTCCCGACCGAAGCTCCCCCAACGATGATTTTATCCCGACAGCTTACATCAAGTTTTGTCGGTAGTAAAAACTCATTTGGCTCAGCCACAATCTTGATCGAGCCTTCTCTTTCTTTTCCTACGCCAACTTTAGTTTTTATCTTGGAAACAACCGTCTCAATGACCACACCTTTACCACTTACCTCGAGTACTTTTCCCCCCACTCCCGCCACCAAGCGGTTTTGGCAGGGTAGAAAGTCGATTACTAAGCTTCCAAAACCGTCAACTTCAGATATTACCCCGTCAATAGGCGAACGGAAAACATTCGTCTTCAAGCCAAAGAAACTCTTTCTTCGAGCCAATATTTCTCCCTCAAAAACTCTGGCGCCTAGGGGCTTAACTAAATGTTTTTCCACCTCTCTCCGACCGTGAACCCCCAAAAGCGAGGCTAACTTTACCAATCGCCGGCCAGAAGGAATTTCGGCTACACCGATAACATCTTCGGGCGAAACGGCTTCCCCTACGGATACCTTTGCCGTCTCTTTATCCGAAACTAACCTAGTTAAATTAACCTTCTGACTTTTAATTACTCTTCGAGTTACGGGCACTATCATATTGAGTCTACCTTTTTTAGGCTTTCCCGCCAATGAGCAACCTTTTCCTGAGCCACCCGGCCGGCGGTCAAAGAAAGCGGCTTTCCCCGACCGTCAAAAACGATTCCTACTTCACCACCTTCTAAAGTTGCGGTGATTTTCTTCTTATCTAATTTCACCTTAAAATTTACCTTCTTTCCCCCACTTATAGGCAACAGGACTAGTTGACCCCTCTCTACCTTAACTTCCTGCAAATCCGCAAAGCCAAAATCAACCTTAACTACCCCCTCTCCACCCAAGGAAACGAAAGTTCCTAAATTTTTGAAATTGTTTAGCTCGAGAAAATTATCAAAACTAGCTGGATTAGTCTGAAAAAAATCAGTAAGTTGGGAATAGACAGATAGTAAGGCCCCGAAAGATAAGGAAACCAAGTTCGCATCTAACCAAGCCTGAGCGATAACATTAGCGGGTAGAGAGTCTAAAATCATTAAAGCTGTTGATTCATTTTTTGGGGAGAAAGAAAAGACGGCACCCGTCAGTATTAAGTCCCAACCGATTAAGCTTTCCCCATTATCAAAAACAAAATTTTTTCGCCAAGCCGACTTAGCAATCGCTTGCTCTATTTCCACCTCTTTCTCCCCAAAAGGTAAGGTAAAAAGGCTCAATCTTTTATTTCCGATATAATTTTCTAGATCCACAACGTTCATCGGAAAAGTTAAGTAGCTGTTTATTTCTCCGGTGGGCAAATCCTGATTAAAAATCCTCGCGCCAAGATCAACTACTCGGATGTTTCCCCCTCTCAACTTCCGGTAAGCGCTCTCAAGAGACTTTCGCGCCTCACTAGAAGAAACAACACTTGAAGCGATTTGGGTAATTTCTGAAGGTAAATCTAAATCCGTAACCACGACAAGAGGAAAGATAAGGCTTTTCTTTTGCCAAAGCTTGACTTTTAAATCCTGTGATAACGTTAAAAAAAGGTGAGTCAAGGTAAAGTTTAGATCGTCCTTTACTGTCGGAAGGTAGGCTTTAGCCAAGACTTTGGGACCAACTTCAGTTACTTCGAGAAAAAAGGATTTCGTCCAAGCACAACCAACATCTAAAACCAACAACTTTTCAGGAAAATTTTTAGTTGGAGCAGCCAACTCAACCATATTCAAAATCCTAGCTGAACATCTTAAAAGGGATTTTCTAAATGCCTGTTCCTCAACTTTTAGTTACTTGAGAAACCCTGCCCACTACGCGCCGGCCCAATAGGACAAGAGAGCTATCTGACGCGCCTTTTTTACTTCTTGAGCCAAACGGCGTTGATGCGCGGCACAAACGCCTGTTTTCGCCCTCGGCATAATTTTTCCCCGCTCGGTCACAAATCGACGCAATCGCGAAATATCCTTATAATCGGGTAAATTAGTTTCCACACAGAAACTACAAACTCTTCGACGAATAAAACGTCTATTACTTGATGTTTTCTTTGCCGCTTTTGCCCTAACCATTTTTACCTCACTTCTCTCAAAATATCCCCTTTAAAAAGGGATGTCGTCCACGTCAATTTCCTCACTGTTGGCTTTCCCAGCCCCTTCGGTCACTTTTTCCTTTTCTTTCTTTTCCTCAGGTTTCGCCTCGGTTTTAACTTCCTCTTTTTCTTTGGGTTTTTCTTCATCAACAACCTCAGTTAAATCTTCTGGTTCAACCGTACCAACTGGTTTTTTTGAGTCTAGAAGAACCATATCTTCCGCCACTACTTCAGTCGCTTGGCGTTTATCCCCATCAGGCGTTTCCCAAGATCGAGTCTGCAACCTTCCCTCGACATAAACTTTCCGTCCCTTGGTTAAAAGCTGGGAACAAAGTTCGGCTAGTTTGTTCCAAGCAACAATACGATGAAACTCTGTCTCTTCTCGTCTTTCAGAAGAATCAGACGGCAGCCAACTCCGATTAGTTGCCAAACCAAAAGAACAGACCGCAGTTCCTTGAGGAGTGTAACGTAGCTCGGGGTCCCGAGTCAGATTTCCAATTAACATGACTTTGTTTAACGATCGACTAGACATTTCCTTACCTTTACAGTCCAACCTTCGAAACCTTTTGGACTGTAAGCCTCCTTAAATAACCTTATATATCTTCTACCAAAATTTGCAATAGAGATTAACCGGTCTTTCGAACAGTTAAACTACGTAAAACCGGCTCGCTCAACTTTAATTTTTTATCCAAAATCTTGCTAATGCCCAAATCTTCAACTTTAAAGGTGATTAGCGTATAAACGCCGTATCTTTGTTTTTTTATCTCGTAAGCCAACTGCTTCTTACCCCAACTTTCCACATTTAAAACTTCACCTTTTTTCTCACTAATTATCTTCTTTAATTCCTCAACAAACTTTTCCAACTCTTCGGGCGAAAGATTTGTTTTGGTCACCAAAGTCAACTCGTACTCCGCCATAATCATCCTTTCTAAAGTAAACCACTAAAAGTATAGCAGAAGCCCCTTCTTTTTGACAATATCTTTCAAATCAAGCATTGAATCGAAAGTATAGCACAAACAATGGGGAA
>JAGVAV010000015.1 GCA_020060105.1 Candidatus Woesebacteria bacterium
AAAGGCGGTATCGTTTGTTATTATTGGTTGAACTTTGTAGTTTATGTACGGTTCTATCGGTTGATACCACTCTACATTTAAGCCCCCTCTTATCTCCGTTTGATTTTCAGTAGTTGAATTTACCCAAGAAGTTCTTTGATAATTTGCCCCAACGGTATACCAGTCACCGTTAGAGGGGGTTTGAGCTTCGGCTGGAGAAGAAAAGGTCACGACAGTATTTTGAAAATTAACAATTTTTATCAAAAGAACGGTGGAGATTAGGCTGAGAATGAGCAGTAACTTTTTCATAACGCTTTCCTAAAACTGAATTGATTATACCCCGAAAAGGAAGATCAATCAAGCTTTTGTAATCCCGTTGCCAAAGGGTCGGCTCTGTGTTAGTTTAAAGTTATGAGCAACTTTTCAAGCCGAAGAAAATCTCCCAGCGGGGGAGGTTTTGTCAAGATTGAACGACTTTTACCCAAAGCCCTTGAGCGAAGCGGCGATCCGGAAGCGCTTAAGGCGGCTTGGGTGATCGAGGTTTGGGATAAAGTTGCCCTGAAGATTTTGGGGGAAATTGCCAAAGAAACTAAGGCCTTTCAGCTTTGCTCCGGGACTCTTTACGTCCGGGTCCCCAGCCCCACCTGGGCGCAAGAGGTTCAGCTGCACGCCTCCCAACTAATCGAAGCGGTAAATAAGAAAATCGGTAAGACCCTAGTGACAGGAATTTGGACAAGGTTAGGAAGGAAAAGGAATTAACCGATTACCACTTTCGCCCCAAGGAAATAGAGGTTGTCGTGTTTTCTTCTTCCTCCGGCAAACTTTGAACCTCCGCCGCCGGGCGAATAGTTCCCGGATAGGCGGGAGAGTTGGCTTGGTTTAGGTTATGAGGAGGTTGAGGGCGCGCCGGATATGGCCCGCTTGCTGGAGGCTGGTTTGGACGAGCAGGCGGCTCGGACAGACCCTCTTTTTTTGTCGGGTTCTCTTCAGCAACTGGTCGAGGCCCAAAAGGTTGGGGTTGCGGAGGGGGAGTTTGATTTGGGTTGAGGAGATTGACGCTTTCTTTGTTTAAGGACGGTTTTTGGTTAGCAAAGTCGTTTTGCCTAGCGATTTTTTCCAGTTCCACCGGGTTGGTGGTGATAAGCTGATGCTCATGCGGGGCGGCTTGAATTCGGAGAGCGACGTGATTTGAACCGGCAAAAAAGAGGCCTTCTCCAACTTCGGCGGCTAAGAGCAAATGTTTCTCTCCTTCGGAAAGATAAAAAACCTCGGCGACTTTATCAATAGCGGCGGGAGACTGTTTCAAAAGAATTTGAATTGAAGAGTTGGTGACAATCGCTTTTCCATAGTCTCCTGTTAGGAAATCTTCCACGTCTTGGGTGATGGTGGTTAAACCAAGGTAATATTTCCGGGCTCGTTTAGCGATGGAATAAAGGAAGGTGGCGCTGTCAGGGTAGCGCATGAGATACCAAGCTTCGTCAACGATCAGGAGGCGGCGCTTTCGGTCTCTCTTGACCCGAGTCCAAATGTAGTCAAGGATGATAAACATGGCGATTGGCCGAAGCTGATCTTCCAAATCCCGAATCGAAAAGACGGTAAAAGTGTTGCGAAGATCAACGGTGGTCCGCTGGTCAAAGATGCCCGCCATGGAACCTTTAATGAACTTTTCCAGCCGTTGGGCCATGGAGTGAGCTTGAGGATCTTCCATCCCTAAAAGAACTTTATATAAATCTTCCATTAAAGGCGGTTCGCCCTTTTGGGTGGCGGGGTCGGGAGTGATGCCTTTAAGTTTGTAAGTCATGATCAGCGCTTGGTCTAAGATCGCGTCTTCCGTAGCGGAAAGTTCTCCCAACATGACCCTAAAAAGAGCGTGAAGAGAGAGAATCTTTAGCCCTAACTCGTTTTCACCCTCCTCGTAAATGCCGCTTAAATCAAAGGGGTTTACCTTGGCCGGTGAATTGAAGGAGAAGCTAATATATTCGCCTCCGATGGCTTCGGTTAAGACTTTATACTCCGCCTCGGGGTCGATGACAATAATTTCCGTGCCAAACATCAAAGAGCGGAGGGCTTCCAGTTTGACAAAATATGATTTTCCGGAACCGGACTTGGCAAAGATGACGGCGTTGGCGTTTTCCATGGTGAAGCGGTCAAAGATAACCAAGCTGCCGTTGTGCTCGTTAATCCCGTAAAGAATGCCTTCATTGGCGGTCAGTTCTGAAGAGGTAAAGGGAAAAGTCGTCGCCAAGGAAGTGGTGTCCATGTTTCGGGTGATATAAAGTTTGTCGTAACAAAGGGGGAGAGTGGACTGAAAGGCTTGCTCCATCTGCAAAGTGGCGTGTTTGGAAATAATCATCAAAGAGCCTAAAGTGGCTTCCACTTCCTTGGTGATGGAGTTAAGCTCCTCCAGAGTTTCCGCGGGAATGGTGACGTAAAAAGCAAACTGGAAAAATCTTTCGGTTCCTTTGACGAGTTGTTCCTGAAGGGCTTTGGCATCATCTAAGGCCACTTCAATGGCTGGGTTGACCACCCGCCCTTTTTCCAGATCTGATTGAATAGTCGCTTCCATCTCGGCGATTTTTCGTTTCAGGTCGTCTAGGACTCCCTTTGATTCAACCGGATAATAGAAAAAAGAAATATCTAAAGTATGGTCGAAGTTAATGACGGAAGCGAGCCAATTGGCTCCGACAAAGCGAGGGTAACCAGAGACGAAAAGAGTTCGGTAAAACATGTTCCCGACTTTTAGGTGATCGAAATCAACTTCCAGCGCCGGGGGAGCAATAATGTCTTTGATATCGACCATTCCTTGGCTGATGACTTCGGCAATACTGGGCGCTCCGTTTTCTTGATCGGCGGGTTTGATCGGTTTAAAAAGTTCTAAGGGACTTCTAAACTTCATTAACTTTACCTCAAATACTCATCTTCTTCTTGGTTAACTCTCTCCACGGCCACCGGATGGCTAGGCGCTGGGTTTGGTTCGGGCATTTGTTTAACTTGGGGTTTGACCGCGGCGAAAGAGCTGGGCTCGATGGCTGGTTCCACCACCGGGGTGGTGTAGTCGCTGGCTTTCAGGGCCAGCTTTTGCTCTCGGGCGACCGTCGGGTTATAGATATCATAAAATAGCTCGACTAGCTCCTGGGTGCTTAGCACCTTCGCTTTGATGCCGATTCGGGAAAGCTGTTTGATGATGTGGTCTTTCTTCGGTTGGAGGGAAATCTTTGCTTTTTCCAAAAGTTGCCATTTGTCAAAATAAACTTTCTTTTTCCTCAAAGCGCTGAAAGGGTTAAGAGCGGAGATGCTGGCTTGAAAATAGGGGACAACGATGTAAAAGCGTTTGTCTAAGACGTTATTTTTGGCAATTAATTCCCTGACGAAAGTTTGGTAACGGCCGACTTCCTCCGCCAGGCGAGGATTTACCTGGGAATTTTTAGCTGCCTCAAGCTTTTCCATGTAACTGCTGATGTCCATTATCTTTGAGCGGACGACGACTTGGATGGGGAAGGAAAGGGAGTTAAGTAAGCCGGCGTAGGCGAAAATCATGGCGTCTTGTTCTTGTTCGGAAAGAAGATCGAAGTTAACCGCGTTTGTTTGAAGAACAACGCAGGCGTTTCCGTTTTTCGTGATGACGATATCGTCACGAATGTCTTCAATATCCAAATGTTCTTGAGTAGTGGCGATAACTTTCTCTGGCAAGGCAGGCTCCCTTCAACTAAAATTAAAAATCAAACAACCTTTGAATTTTAAATTAAGTTTATTTCGCCCTTATTTCTATCGGGGCTAAGATCTCTCCTGCAACCTTTATTTCTATTATATCAAATTCATAACCATCTTTTTCTAGCTCCATGGTGTAAGTGCCGTTAGGCAATGGGGTGGAGATAGCAAATTGACCAATTTTGTTAGTTTTTAAGGCTCGGACCGGATCGTCATCGACGTCTTTGACCACAATGATCACGTCCGAAACCAATAAACCGTTCTTATCTTTGATAATACCGTTAATAACGTTGGGGGTGGAGGTGATAGCCGGGGCCATTTTCCCCTCCGCTTTCTTTGGCGCCACGACTTTGATCATCGGTTTGACCGGGGTTTGTGTCTTGATCGTCAGGTCTTCAGCCGCCACGGGAGCGCGTTCTTCTTTTTTCTTTTCCGCTTCGGCTTTTTGCTTGGTCAACTCGTCAAGCAAAGCTTGCATCTTGGCCGCCCTTTCTAACGCTTGTTCTCTTTCCTTTTCCATTTCCGTTAGTTGAGTTTTTAATTCACTTACGGCCTTTTCCTTCTCAGCCAGGGACTTTTGCTGCTCCTCCCTTTCAGCTTGAGACTTTTGGTTTGTTTCCTGGAAAGCGTTAATTTGGTTCTTTAGAGAACTAAGCTGGGAAAAAAGAGTTTCTCTTTCAACTTTGACTCTTTCTAGTTGAGTTTGATAGTCTTTGACCACCGTCTCCAGTTTAGCGGCATCCTGCTCAGAAGACTTAGCTTTGGCGGTTTCTTGTAAAGCTTGGCTCAGTTGCGACTGGATCTTTCCTTTTTCCTCCTGGGAGGCGTTGATTTTTGCCTTTAATTCCTCAACCTGTTGGCTGAGAAGCTCTTTTTGTTTTTTCAGGATTTCTTTATCCAGATCAAACTTTATCTCCTCGGCCGGTTTTTCTTCCGGCGCGGCGGCTGGTATCGGAAGGGTTGGAGGAGGCGGTGCGGCTCTTTCAGTTTCCTTTGCAGTTGGGCTTGGGGTCGAGACCCCGGCTTTGAAGGCGGAGGGGTATCGGCTTTCCAGCGTTTCTTCTTCCAAAGAAAGAGGAGGTTGCAACGAGAGTGGTTTCTCCTGGGAAGGCAAAGGACTCCCTTCCTTGATCGGGGGTTGACCCCGGTCAAACTGAGGCTGGCCCCGATTAAGTTCCGATTCAACCGGGACAAGTCGGGGTTGATCTTGGCTGGATGGGGTTTCCGATGTTGGTTTGAAGAACGGGCTTTCCGAGATTCTCTTAACTTCTTCCGGGGGCCTCTCCTCTTTTGTGTGGGGAGGGGCTGGCGTTATAGCCACGGTACCGCTTTGGCTACGTGGCTCGGCCACGGTGGTACCGCTTTGGGTACGTGGCGGAGCCGCGATATCGCTATCGGTAGGTGGAAGCGGTGCCACAGTACCGCCGCCGGTACGTGGAGGATTCGGCTCTTCAAGGTGGTATTGGTCCTCCCCGCTAACGATGTTAGGCAGATCTTTCCTGGCGCTAAAGATCGGTTTTGGCGGAACGTGAGGGACGAGCGGTTTGCTGGGCGAGAGGTTTGGCGGAGGCGGGGCGGGTTTGGGATTTAAGGCGGCCATGGTCGCCAAACTCTGAAGCTGTTTTTGAACAAAATCCGGTAGCTGGATGACTCTTTCTCCTCGGATAGGCAGAGTAATTGTTCCCCCTAAGGTGGGCAGACGATGGAGAGAGCGCAGGCGAACATTTGAAACCGGTTTGACGTAGACGCTCTTATCAGGCATTTGGATGGTGACGATGGGTTTGAAACTTACCTCCGAAGCAATCTTACCCACTTCTACTTCCGATTCTTTTTCCACCACGCTTCGGGGCGCTGGCTCCACCGCAATTGGAGCGACAACCGGCACTTCGATTGGTGCAGGGGTAGAGAGAGTGGGTGGTGGAGGGGTGAGAGAAAAATCTAAGCTGCCGAGGTAGTTTTCTTCCGCCAAGTCAAGCTCGCTTTTTTTCTCTTGCGGCTCCAGCGTCTTAAGATACTGGTCCAGCTTGAGCCGGGTGGCGGCGGGAATAGGAGGAGCCGTTTGTTTTTCTAAATAAGCGGAGTAAGTTGGAGAGAGAAAGTCCAGAAAAAGACTTTCTTTTCGCCAAATCCTTTTCGTCGGAGAGTTGATCGCGTTAAAGAAAATGGTTACCCAACGATCCAGAGGAATGTCATTAACTGGTAGAAAAGCGAGGGCTAGTCCTGTCAGCCCGGCGCCAATGACGAGGGCCCATTTGATAAAGAAGGGGAGGGGAGAGGTTAAGGAAAGCCAGGCGATGACCGCCCCGGCGGCCACATAACCGAATTGCCGAATGGTCATACTGCCAATCAGCTGAAACTCGACTCCCATGATGTTTTGCGGGACAGGGTGTTGTTGCATGGTAACAATTTAAAATTTATAATTTTCAATCAATTTCTAATAACTATTTGTTAGTCAAAGATTTTTGATTAAAGATTTATGATTTCTGATTAATGAATGTTTTACTCTTTTTAATGAACCCTTGTAAAAGTTGGTCAACTAAATTTGCTTGATTTACTAATTTTTCAAAGTCTTTAGGTAATAAGTATCCAACATCTTTTGCGATCAGAATGGAGTTTTTTAGTTCTGACAGCGATCCTTTCGCCAAGTAATAAAATTGAACCTTCTCTTTGTATGTTTGTCGGCCGAATCCTTCAGCAACGTTAGCAGTAATTGATGCAGCAGACCTTCTCATTTGATCAGTTATAGAATATAACTCCTCTTTGGGGAAGGATTTGGTAACTGTGTATATTGCAATTACCAATTGGTGTCCTTCTTTCCAAACATTCAGATCCGTAAATGATTGTATTTTCCCGTTTCTCATTCTCTGTAATCTTTAATCGTTAATCATTAATCTAGTTTATTAGCTTTGTCTTTTGCCTTTTGACTTAGTGTTGAATTTGAGATTGTAAATTGAAAATTTAGTTTGCGGATAACAACGAAAGAGGCCAAGCTGAGCTTGGTTGGAGAAGATAAAATAATGAAGATCCCATTCCGTCCCATCGTCCCTCTACTCTTTCCATTGTTATCTTGTTTACTATTATCGATAAATATCGCAAAGAATGCAACCGGGTCTTTCTGTATCACCTAACTGTTTGAAATATTCACGAGAGTCAACTACGAAAACATTCGTTCGTAATTAGTTCAGCACCTTTGCAACAAAATCGATAGGTGTTTGAAGCTTAAGTCCTAAATGTAATCTATCATAGTTGTAGTAGTGAAGGTAACTATC
>JAGVAV010000012.1 GCA_020060105.1 Candidatus Woesebacteria bacterium
CGATTACACGGTTCTGACTCCTCCTCGGGATGTTTCCACCCTTCAG
Source organism: Candidatus Woesebacteria bacterium (assembly GCA_020060105.1). GTDB lineage: Bacteria > Patescibacteriota > Microgenomatia > Woykebacterales > 2-01-FULL-43-14 > JAGVAV01. The sequence continues at coordinate 47 of JAGVAV010000012.1, forward strand.
TTAATTATCAAATCCTGGGAAGAATCCTTCGCTTGGGTCGGTAACCTAAGGAATGTTATTCCCTACTGGCCTTTTTAGAAACTAGTAAGTAGAATCTAGAGTTGTAGTATCCCTTCTACTACTTACTCTTTTCTAATTAACGATTGGGTGTTTCAGGTGTTTTCTAAATTCTCTGAGGTGGGAAGATTAGACACCCCCTCAACGTTAGCAGGGGGTGTTCCCGGGGAATGGGTTTGATGGTGTTCCGGGTGTTCCTGAGATTCCGGTCTTTGGCTGATTCTTTTGCTTGGAAAAAGATAGCGTTTCGGATCTTTGTCCAAGTCAATGAATTCATCCACTTCCTGGATCAACTTTCCCGAAGTACTTTTGCCAAAAGCCATGACTTCGATTCGATGCCCCTGGTTGCGCAGATATTCCAGCAGGGGAACGTAGTCCCCGTCGCCGGAAACCAAGACCATCACGTCAAGTTTTGGTCCTAACCGGATCATGTCGATGGCGATGCCGATGTCCCAATCTCCTTTGCGGACCCCGCCGGGGAAGATCTGAATGTCTTTCAGTTTTACCTCAAACCCGGCTTTAACTAAGGCGTCGAAAAAGCTTTGCTCTTCAGGCATGGCCGCTTTAATTCCGTAAGCGATGGCCCGAATAAGCTGACGGCCTCCGACGCCCGTTTCCAAAATTTTCTGGAAATTAACTCTTGAGCCGTAAAGATTCCGAGCCGAGTAGTACATGTTTTGAACGTCGACGAAAACCCCGACGCGTTGATTGATATTTTTCATAAAGCCTCCTAACTAAAATAATTAAAAGTTACTGAAAACTTTGAACTTTTAACTATTATTTTACTCCTTTGTTCCAACTAAGTACACAGCTTGCCAGGGTTTATAGCGGGAGAAGAACTTGTCAGAAACAACGGTCTCTCCATTTCGGGTAACGGTTCGGGTAAAGGAAGCATCTGCTCCAGTGGCCGCCCAGTCTATTTGTTTGGTGGTCCCTTTGGGAAGATTAGGATCCGGTTGATGAAGGGGGGCGGGAGCGGGAACTTGATTTCCCAGCCAGAAATTTCCTATTTCCGCCTTTCTTCCATCCGAGGTTCCGTAGATTTCAAAAGACAAGGTAAAATTCTTTAAATCGGCGACTGTTTGAATTAGCAGGTGACCGGGAGTATCATTTTTAAATTTTAGATCAGAATAGGGAAAATAGACGGACGCGTCCGCTCCGGGAGGCATATCTTGCTCGTAGTAGCCAACTCGGTAGGCGTGAGGGTGCCTCTCAACGATTGGGAGGCCCGCTTCCAGGGCGGCCCGGAACAAAGTCGTTGAGACTTGGCAAACCCCTCCACCGTAATCGAGCTGGGTTCGGCCATTAGAGATAACGTAGGCTTCTTTATAACCAGTCGAGCCGTCAACCTCTCCAACGGCTTTATACATCGAGAAGGTTTCCCCCGGGGCAACTAATGTGCCATTTAACCTTCCGGCCGCTAAGCCGATATTATAAACCCGGTTGGCGACAGAGCCGGCGAACTTCGAAACACCCTTGCCGAGAAGCTCTTTAATCTGAAAGTCGTTGGCGACTTCGTTTGTCACGGAAGGGCTTTTCACCTTGACGGGCAGTTCCACCTCTGTTTGACCGCTTTCAACGGCGGCGGCGATTTTTTCCAGCGCCGCTGTTTCGTCTAACTCTCGGCCAACCTGATGGGGGACAAAAACAGTCACTTTACCTCCCTCAAATTTAAACTTCGCATCGAGGGGTTCTTGGTTGATTTCTTTAGCAACAGGAGTGAGAGTTTCCTTAACTTTTTCTTGGTTTAGATTAACTTGAAGCGAGGCTTTGTCGGTTTCAGACGGATTCTTGAGGGCATAGACCCTTTTTATTTCAAACGCTTTTTCCCCCAGGGAGACACGGAGGGCGGGAAGAGGTTTTTCCTTTTGGGGAGTAAAACTTAGAAGATTTGCCAACTCCCCCTTTTCATAAAGCCAGGTTTTGCCTTCGTACTTCAAAGTTAGAGGTTTGGCGATAATTTTTTCTGCTTCTACCCTTGCCTTTTCCGCTTTCTGTTCGTTGATGGTCGGGTTGGCGGGGCGGACCTCTAAACTAATTGGTTGATTATCTAACTTAGCTAAGGCGGCCCGGATTTTATTTTTTGCCGCTTCCTTATCAAGCAAATGACCGGGCTTTGAAGGGGTAACCACCATCTTTCCCCCCTGAAATTGAATGGTCGAATTGAGAGGAGGCTGATCGGTTTCTGAAGCAATACTTTCAAGAACTGAGTTTAGCCTCTCCTCGTTTAATTGAGACTGGGCGTTGACAATTAGCCCGGAGGTTAGGGCTTGCCATTTGTCTCGAAAATTTAAGAAAGGATTTTTCCCCCGCCCGATTTGGTAGGCGAAACTAACGCTTTGAGGCAGGTCGTACTGAGCTCCCAGTTCAGTCAGGGAAAAACTTTTACTTTTTCCCGGGTAGTTTAGGGTTAGACCCTGTTTAAAGGAAGAGTCAAGCTGTTTCTGCAAAACGGTTTGAGCCTCCTTTAGAGAGAGGTTGCCGATGTGGAGGCTGCCAATTTTAACCCCCGGATAAGTTTTTTCCCAGTAAGCCAGGTGATAAGCGGTTAAGCTGATGATTAGCAGAAGAAAAAGGAGTATTAAAAAGGTCAGAAAAGTTTTAAAAAAAAGATCAGCAATCAAGGCTCGAGTGTCTATGGTTTTGTTTTCATTAGACTTTTTTTGGTTGGCCATAAAAAAAGACTCCCCTTGTGGCAACTTCTGAGTCTATGATATCATTAAAGAGCCTGAAAAGTAAATCTTTACCCCCTGTTTTAGAAGTGAGGTTGTCAATGAAAATTCGGAAGGCTGTTATTCCAGCGGCGGGTTTTGGAACTCGTTTTTTACCGGCGACAAAGGCCCAACCAAAAGAAATGCTTCCTTTAGTGGATAAGCCAATCATTCAATACGTCGTTGAAGATGCCGTTGAGGCGGGAATTGAAGACATCGTCATTGTCACGGGTTGGCACAAGAGAACAATCGAAGATCATTTTGATTATCCCTTTGAGTTGGAACAGCGCCTTCGAGAGTCGGGAAAGATTGAGCAGTTGGAGGAGATTCAAAAGATTGCCAATTTGGCCAATTTTATTTACATTCGCCAAAAAGGGCCAATCGGCAACGCGACCCCGATTCTTAACGCCAAGGAAGTAATCGGTAACGAGCCCTTTCTGGTTTTATGGGGAGATGATTATATTAAGGCAGAACCTTGCCGTTCAAGACAGTTGATTGAGGCCTTTAACCGCCTTAACGGCTCTGTTTTGGGGGCGATTCGAACCCGCAGTCCTGAGGATACTAAAAAGTACGGCTTTGCCGCGGGAGAAGAGATCGAAGATGGGGTAATAAAGGTCGAAAAACTAATCGAAAAGCCGGGACCAGAGAGAGCCCCTTCTGATTTAGCGGTGGTGAGTGGGCTGATCTTTACCCCGGATATTTTCGACGCTATTGAAGCGGTCCAAGTTCCTCCAGGCGAAGAATTAGTTTATATTGACGCTTTAAACATTTTGTTAAAGAAACAGCCTGTTTACGCGGTCGAGATCAAAAGCGGTAAGTACTACGATTGCGGTAATAAGTTAGGCTACTTGGAGGCAAACGTTGAACTGGGCTTGGAGAGGGAAGATTTGGGACCAGAGCTGCTTGAGCATCTTCGGCGGTTAGTGGCCGAGAAAAAGTAGCTTAAGATTATTGCCGAAGTGCCTTGGGTATGTTAAAGTAAAACCAAAGAAGGTTTGATTGATTTTACGAAAATAAGCTATGTTTCCTGCTCACAAAGTAAAGACATTAATCATAATAGTCTTTGGTTTTTTAATTGTCTCGGCCGGGGCCGTTCTTTTACTCCCGCGTTTTTTGGGACCTCAGGGGGAAGAACAGGTTAACTTAACCTACTGGGGTTTTTGGGACCCGGAAGCAGGGATCAAATCGCTTATTGAAGAATATCAAGCAAATCATCCAAACGTGACGATTAAGTATGAGCGCCGCGTCCCTCAGCGCTACCGAGAAACCCTCCAGGCACGTCTTTCAAACGCCAATGCCCCCGACATTTTTCGTTTTCACCGTGGTTGGTTTCCCATGTTAAAAAACTATTTAGCCTCAGTTCCGAACACCGTTTATGACTCGCCCACTTACGAAAGCCTTTTTTATCCGGTGGTGAAAAATGACTTATCCTCTTCAGGGAAATACTACGGCCTTCCTCTGCAATTTGATGGTTTGGCCTTAGTCTACAATACCGAGATGTTAAAGGATAAAGGTTTAGATACTCCTCCCGCGACTTGGGACAAGTTTCGTGAATACGCCCTTACCTTGACGCAAAGAGAGACAAACGGTGCTCTTAAAGTCGGCGGGGCGGCTCTGGGAACGGTTAAGAACGTTGAATATTTTTCGGATATCGTTGGTTTGATGATGCTGCAGAACGGGGTTGAAATGATCAAGGAGGGAAAAGTAAACTTTGATAAAAGTTTTTCCAAAGACGACAGCCGAAGAAATCTGGGAGCGGACGCTTTAGCTTATTACATTCTCTTTTCGAATACGGATAAGGTTTGGGATGAGAGTCTCCCTCCTTCAATCGAAGCCTTCGCCAAGAAAAAGGCCGCGATGATTTTTGTGCCTGCTTCAAGGATTGCCGATATTGTTTATCTTAGTCAGCAAAACGCCCAGGATCTGAAGTTCCGCGTCGCTCCCGTTCCTCAACTTGGCGAGGGAGAGGCGAAGAAAGTCGCTTGGGCAAGTTATTGGGCGGAGGGAGTTTCCAAGTCCTCAAAACATCAAGCTTATGCTTGGGACTTCTTAAAGTTTCTCTCTGAAAAAGAGTCTTTGAGAAAACTTTACGAGGGAGAAAAAGGAAAAGGAAGATACGGAGAACCGTTTAGCCGGGTGGATATGGCGGAGGTTTGGCGAGACGAGCCATACCTTGGCGCTTACCTTCAGCAAGCCCCATACGCTCAAAGTTGGTATTCGCATTCTCAAACGCAAGACAACGGTTTAAATGACGAAATGTCGGTCGTTTTTAAAGAGATGGTTGAGGCGGCGGTAAACGGCGGTTCGTTGGAGCCCATCTTAAATCAAGCGGCGACTAAGGCCACGGAGGTCTTGGCCAAGTATGGTTTGGTTACTTCCAGTACGACTTTCTAATACCCAAGATTTTTGTTGTGGTGATTTTTTTCTTTTGGTTGGCTTTTGACTTTACTTCTGATAATTTCTTTTCCGATAATTTCTAAAATCCCCGCGATTGGGGCGGCAAAAATGGCTCCCCAACCTCCCCCGATCTTAAAGCCCACAAGAAAAGCGAGAATGACCCAGATGGGATGAAGTCCGATCGTCTGCTTCAGAATTATCGGTCCAAGAACGTTAAATTCAATTTGCTGGAGAAGAAGAAGGATAATGAAGACTACCCAGGCTAACTCCGGGGCGCTTAGTAAAGCAACGATAACCGGAGGAACCAAGGCTAGCGGGCCGCCGATGATGGGAACTAAGGTTAGTAAACCGCTGGTTAGGGCCGCGGTGGCGGCGTAGTCTACGCCAAACAAAATCAGGATGATCCAGGTGGTTAGACCGGAAATAACAGCTAGGATAGCTTGGCCACGAATAAACCCTGCGAAAGAACGGTTGACTGTACGGTTAACGAACTCTGCGTTATCCTGCCAGCTTTCCGGGAGCAGGGCCAAAAAGCCGTTTTTAATTTTCGCCCCATCGATAGAGAAATAGAAAGAAATGATCAAGACCAAAGCGAAAGCGAAAAGGGTGTTAAAGATGGAAGCGATAACATTGACAAGCTGGTTGGCGAAATTTGAACCAAGAGCGGAGAAGTCCGCCAGCCTTTCCCGGATGGTTTGGGTAAGGTCAACCTCAACTCCTCGGGAAGCAAGATAAACCTCCAGTTGCTTAACCCAGTGAGGGATTTCCGAGCTAAGCTGGGGTAGCTGTTTGCTTAACTCGGTTAGCTGAGTGATAACTGTCGGGAAAATCAACAAAGAAACAATAATTAAAAAAACCGCGATAAGCAGATAGGCTAGGATTGCTCCCACAAATTGAGAAAGACCTAAATCCGTTAACCTTTTGATTAAGGGGCCTAAAAGGAAAGAGAACAGCCAGGCCAAAAAAACAATCAAAATAATGTCGGAAAACGGGGTGAGAAACGACCAAATCAATTGAAGGAGAAATAAACTGGCGATAACCGAAAGGATAACGGTTAAAAATTTTAAATAAGGCGATGTTTCTTCAAGCAGTCTTTGCATCTTATCCTCAAAGATAGTTTAGCATGCTCTGCTCTAAAGAGCAACTCTAAAATAAAAGACTCAAGCCTCAAATTTCAAGAAACAAAGTGTGACTGATGCCTGCAATCAAGGCCTTGCCCGAAGAGATTTTCTGGAGTAGAATAAGTAACAAGGAAAACTAAAGATTTTCCGGCGTTTTGATATGGTTAAGCCTGCTCAATTATTGAGACATTTATTTTTAAAAAGAGCCTGGCGATTTCTCTGCTGCCACCGGCTGAAAGTGACGTTGCCTTTTTTTCTCTTTCTTCCGATGATTTTCGGTTCGGTGGTGGTTCAGACTCAAACTCAAGCCCCGCTTCCTCTCCCTTCAGAAAGCCTGACCCTGACAAAATCAGGATTCCAAGCCCATGAGCAAATTAAAGCCCGACTCGAGAATGTTCAGGAACCCTCGGTGGAGACGGTGGTTGTTGGCTCCGAGGGAGCGGAAGAAAAAGTGGAGGTGAAAAAGGAAGTTGTCGGCCAGAACACTGAGCTGACGGTCATTCCACCCCCGTCTCTTAAACCAGGGAAATATACGTTGAAGGTGACCACTTCTTCTGGAGCTTTGTTTACTCAAGATTTCACTTGGGGAGTTTTGGCGATCAATCCTAATAAATCAATCTACTCCCCACAGGAAAATGCCAGGTTGGCGATGGCGGTGCTGGATGAGCAGGGAAGAATGGTTTGCGACGCCAAATTACAATTAAAAGTTAAAAGTTCAAAATTGGAAGTTGTCGAGGAGCTTTCGACCGAGAATGGGGCCATCAGGGTTAATCCGGAGTGCCAAGTTCATGACGTAACTCTTAAGCCGGATTATGAGGCACATTATCAGGTGGGAGAGGCGGGAATCTACGAGATGGAGTTATCCGCTGAGACAAAGAACGGGGTTTACACCATCAAGGATTTTTTTGAAGTTCGCAACTTTATTCCTTTCGATGTGGAAAGAGTCACCGCCACGAGAATTTACCCACCCAAACCCTATCCGGCGACCTTTAATATTACGGTTAATCAGGATTTTGAGGGGGTGGTGGGAGAGACCATCCCAGACGGATTCGAAGTTAAAAGTCAAAATTGTTGCGAAGCAAGAATTTCAAGCTCCGCTCCAAGTTTAAAAGTAATTGAGTGGGAAGTGAGCTGGAAGGCGGGAGAAGTGCATCAGCTTGGTTATGAGTTCAAGGCGCCAAATGTCAGTCCTCAATTTTATCTTTTAGGGCCGTTGCGGTTCAAATCAAAAATTCAAAGTCCAAATAACCAAATAAGTCCAAGCGATCAAATTTCAAAAAACGATATTGTCTTTCAGGAAATGCGACAGTGGCAAATTGCCGCAGACGACGTTAATGTTATCCGTCCCGACGGCGATGGCACCCCTCTCCAGTGGACTTCCACTGGCGCCAATCATTACGGTGAAATAAATGAAGTGGTGACTCAGCCAAGCGCGCCAAACACCTCAACTAACGTTAACAACGGTGGGTCTGCAACTAACGTGGATACTTTCAACATGGGGACGATTTCAAACGTTAGCTCGGTTAGCCAGGTGGTCGTTTGGGTATACCACGCGTCCACAGCTAAGAACAGTGTAATGAGTGTTGATATGATTGCAGGGGGCACGACCTATAACGGCACGGTTTCTTCATCCTCAACCGCGAACACTTATCTTTGGGCCAGCGCCACTTTTAGCAGTTTAAATTTGTCCCAAGCAGATCTTGATGGTTTGCAGATACAAATTTCCGGTGACAGTGGGGGAAGGACCTACACCGTGGCTGCTTTGTACGCGGACGTGACTTATACTCCAACCCCCTCTGGCATTACCTTATCAGGTACGGCTTACTCAGATGAAGGTGTTAGTCCTTACCTATGTAGTACCTCAGGGAATTTAACAATTCAGCTGAGAGTCAATGGTGGCGGGACATACAACGCCACTTGTGCGGCTGATGACGGGCGATGGACGATTTCTGGAATTAGCGCCGCTTCCGGCAACACCGTCGTAGCTTACCTTGACGGAGGCTCAGTCCGGGGAAGCCTTGTTTTTGTCACGGACAACACCAGTATTAGTGACTACACCTTGCCCATATACCAAAACCGTGTGATCCTGCGTGACGATGTCAACGGTTCTATCACCAACGGAGAGATTCACAGCGGACAGCCAACGGATGCGGAAAACGACGATTTGTATGATTCGACGGCCACGACTTATACGACCGCGGCGGTGACCTACGAAACTCACATTTACGGCGGCGATACTTTTGCCCCGGGAGGAGACGTCTCCACCGGCAAGCTTCATATCCCCGCGACTTCGACCTATTCCGGCAGCAGCGAGATATTGACTCTTTCGGGCTCCGGAGCGACGACCGACCGGCCGCTATACGTCGATAGCGGGACTTTTACCGCTCCGACGACGACCACGTTCACCGGCACGGCCGCCTCCGATATCGAAGCGGCGACTTACAATAATCTCCAGTTTCTTCCGTCTTCTGGGACGCCGACCTACACTCTTAATTCTGGGACACTGACCACGGCGAATAACACTACCTTGACCATCGGAGATGCCACTTACCATGTGACGGTCACCGCCGCGACCAATAACCCGACCCTTAACGTGGGGGGTAACCTCAGCTTAGGCGCCTCCTCTTCCTTTACCAAGGGTTCAGGAACACTGACTTTCAACGGCAGTACCGGTCCCTACACTTGGACGGATAACAACTCGACAAAATCAGATATGGGGGCGGTGGCGATCAACGGCACTTCGCTTACTATTAACCTCAGCTCTTCCGTGACGGCAACTTCGGTTAATGTGGCTCTCTCCCAAGCTTTTGGCCTGGGTTCTTCCGGATATACCCTGACTATGACCGGATCCGGCACCGCCGGCTCCCGGCCGTTCATTGTTTCCGGAACTTTAAACGAGGGGACGAATTCAACGGTAGTTTACACCGGCACGGCAGCGACGGATATCCAGGCCGAGACTTACTATCATTTGGAGATCAAACCGGGAGCTAATTCGGTTACCCATACTCTTCCGGCCGGAACGGTCACGGCCAGCGGAAATTTCGTCGCCGGAAATGGGACAAATACCGGGGTGATCGTCGCCGCCAACACCAACGCGACCGTTTTGACGGTCTCGGGAGACTTTACCATTTCCGCCAACACCACTTTTCAGGCCAACGCTTCAAACAACTTGACTATTGGGGGAAGCTGGGCCAACAGCGGGACCTTTACTCATAATTCGAACACGGTGGTTTTTAACGCCTCCACGACCGGTAAAACCATTGATAGTGGAGGAACAACTGCGGGTAAGGTTTTTAACAGTATCCAATTTAATTCCTCAACCGGAGGTTGGACGATCCAAACTAATAATTTAACGACGGCCGGAAACTTTACCGTTACCGATACTGCCGCCAGCGGATTGACAGTGAATAGCGTGACGGTGGAGGTTCAAGGAACATATTCGGTGGCCGATGCCGAAACAGCCAACACGACCTGGACTTCGGCGACTTTATATCTTAACTCCGCATCGGCCTACACGGTTGGTTCAAAGACTCAAACCGCCGAAACTTACTCGACTTTGCAAATTGGAGCCAATACCGATATCCGAATTTGGAATTCTTCCGCTACCACCTATACGGTTGATTCCTCCGGCTCGCTTTACTCTCAGGATCACGCCGGAGTGGACGGTGATTTATACGTTTGGGGTGATTATCACGTTAGTACCAATGATTACTGGAGCTACGCGACCGATTTTGACGGTACTGCTTTAGGCGGTTCAAGCCGGCAGGTGGATGTTCGGATTGACCCGGCGGCAGTGGTGACGGTTGACTCGGGAGATACTTTGGCGGCTATCGGGGCAGCTGATTTAAATCGGTCTACTGTTTCTCGCCAAGGAGCCTCAAACGGTTATCAAATAACTGTTTCTTCCGGAGGAACGATTGACTTTCAATACAGCGACTTTGATTATCTAGACGGAAGCAATGGACTTGATATTCAAGCTAGTTCCACGGTAACCAGCCTTGATTACACTAAGTTTGATAACCTGGTTGGCACCGCCGGTACGAGCGACGCCTTTATCACCGTCGCTTCCAGCGTCATCGGGGCGGGAACTAAGACGATTACCGGAGTTCAGTTTGACAATACCGGCAGCGGGGCCGAGTTTAACGTGAATCGGACGGGAACGGACGACAGCGGTTATTGGGATTTTGACGTTTCGACCGGGGCCTTTGACGGGGAAACCTACGACGGAAGCAGCGGGTCAAACGAGGCTGATCCGGGAATGCTTCGCTGGGACGATTCCACGATCAATCAGAGTCCTAGCCTTCCGTCGAACTTAGGGCCGGTCAGCTATATTGATGACTCGAGCTGGACCAATGACAATACGCCCACTTTCAACTTTGATCTTTCAGATCCGGACGCCGGTCAACAGGTGAAGTTTCAGATTCAGATTGATGACACCTCAGGTTTTAGTTCGGTGGTTGTTGATTACACTTCGGCTTTAGGAGCCCAAGGGACTTTTAACTTCACGGTTGGTCAGGCGGCTGGAGGAGGAACTTACAGCACGGGCAGCGAAGGGCAAACCTTAGCCGACTCTTCCGTCGCCGGAGGATATTACTGGCGAGTAAAAGCCATCGATGCTTCAAGTGCTGAGTCTGCCTATGAAGAAGCGGGAGCGGATGGGGTTTTGGACTTTTCGGTTGACGCGACTGCTCCAACAGGAGGAACGGTCTATGACGGAACGGAACTGTTGGTGGATAAAGATTTTAACGACGGTTCTCTCTCCCAGCTTTCGGCCAGCTGGGATAACTTTGACGCGACTACCTCTGATTTATCACGCTACGATTATTCGATTGGCACAACCGCCGGAGGAACTGATATAAAAAATTGGACTGACATAGGTCTTAATATTTCCGTTACCGCTACCGGCCTTACTCTTCAAACCTCTCAGGTTTACTATTTTAATGTCCGAGCGGTAGATTTCGCGGGAAACGTTCAATCAGGGGTTTCCTCCGATGGGCAGCTGGTCACCCCCAGCCTGACTTTTAGCGTCTCGCCCTCCAGTATTACTTTCGACAACCTCAATGCGGGGAACAGTTATACTTCCACCCGGGCGGCCACTCTGACCACTTCCACCAACGCCTACAACGGCTACGTGATTCGGGCTTACGCGACCGATAATCCCCGCTCGGTTGACGGGAACTCGACGATTACTGACTTTAACGGCGGGACTTACGCCTCGCCTGACGGTTGGCTGGCCGGGGATCTAGGTTTTGGCTACACTTCCTCTGACACCAGCGTTCAAGGAAGTAATATCTTTAATTCCGATCCCTGCCCCGGCGGCAACGGTTCTTCCTGCTACGCTCCTTTCAGCCAGACTGCCCCGGGGGACATCATTGCCGACCACACCGCCACGGTCAGCGGTTCACCGATTTCAAATGAAGCCTTTACGGTCACTTATCGTACGGTGGTTGGCAGTACCCAGGCGGCCGGAACCTATACCACGACGATTATTTACACGATCACACCGCAATATTAAATGTAAAGAACAAGTTCAAAATCTAAGTTACCAAATAGTGACCAATAAACAAGTTCAGATTTTTGCCAAAAAACAGAGCCGCATTTATTTGAATTTTAGATTTGGGGTTTAGTATGAGGTTTAAGAACTTTACTTTAGCAATCATCCTCTTCCTCCTGACACCTTTAATTTTTGTCAACCTTGGATTTGTTAGGGTAGAGGGGAAAACCGGGTCTCAATCTGCTTTAGCCGTCAGTCCGGCAATTTTGGAATTGGTTTTAGAGCCGGGCGAGAGAAAAGAAGCTAAAGTCAACGTTTATAACGTGACCAATTTTCCCCTTCCGATTAAAGCGATGGCCAGAAATTTTTCCCCTACCAAGGGGGAATTAACGGAAACGGATAGGAAAATTTTTGACGCTTCTTCCTGGGTGAGTTTTGACGAGTCGGATTTTATTCTCCAGCCAAGACAGCCTCGAGAAGTAAAGGTGTCTTTCGATCCTCCGGAAATGGCCGAACCGGGCGGCCACTACGCGACTTTATATTTTCAGCCTTTAATTCCCGAAGAAGTGATTTCGTCAAGCACGGCGTATCTGACGGCCAGAGTGGGGGTGCTGGCTTTTCTTATCGTTCGGGGGGAAATCAAGGAAAAGGCTTCTCTTGGTTCTTTCCAGCCCGAAAATCTTTATCAGTCCGGGCCGATCAAGATCACCGTTCCTTTTCAAAACGAAGGCAACGTTCATCTCCTGCCTTCTGGAAACCTCCTTATTTCTGACGGGCAGGGAAAAGAATTGGCTAATTTAGCCCTTAAACCGGAAATAGTTCTGCCCAAAGAAAAAAGAGAATTTAGTTTTCAGTGGGATAAAGTTCCGCTGTGGGGGAAGTTCAAAGCGCAAGCCAGCTTTTCTTACGGCAGCGAACAGAGGAAGTTGGAAAGTCCGGAGGTTGAATTTTGGGTTATCCCCTGGTTGGGGGTAGCGTTTGGTTTGGCGGCGGTTATTTTTGGAGTCTTGCCGCTGATTCTAGTTCGGAAACGCTTGATTTTAGCCCTTAAAATTTTATTTGGTCAAGAAAAACAATAACTGCTAGCAGAAAATCGGGTACTTGCATTGTTGGTAAAAATCGGATAAATTAAAGTTACGACAAATTTTTCAGAGAGGGGGTGAAAAGAATAAGAATGTTTAATGTGAGAAACTGGTTTAGTTTGAAGCAAACCCTTGCAACTGTCCTCTCACTTCTCGTTGCCTTTGGGGTTTGGTTAGAGGCCCCTCCAGCAGTTACCGCGGCCACTCTTTCTGGCGGCTCGGTTTCTCTCTCTGATTCCCGGCCTTCACAGTCGGCCAATTACACCATTGATTTTGACAACGTGACCACGTCTAACATCCGTTGCATCAAGGTGGTCTTTTCGGACGCGGCCAGCGGCGGCTCCGCCCCGACTGGCTTAAGCGTGACCGGAGTAACCGTTAATGCCTCTTCGGATTATGTGGCGAGCCTTAACAGCTGGACAGTGGCGACCAGCAGCGGAACGGTTCAGGTAACCGACGCGACGGGGGCTGCTCCGGCTCAAGCGGCTGATCGGACCGTGATCCTAGACGGAATTACCAATGGTTCGACGGGAGACACCGCTTACTTTGTTCAGTTTTCAACATACAATAACACAGACTGCTCGACAGATTCGGTGGATAGTGGGAAGGCCGCTTTCATTTACACAGCGGGGGTTTCGGTCAGTACTACGGTTGATCCCAGCATTACCTTTACCGTCAACGCCTCCGACAGCGCCACGACCTTCAAAGACGTGACAACCGATGTGACTACCACGTCGACGACGGTTCCTCTGGGAACGATTACTTCTTCAGCCAGCCGTTCGGCGGCGCACCGAATAAGAGTAAATACCAACGCGTCAAGTGGTTATACCGTTTACATCCGTTCAACCCAAGATATGACGGCAGGGGCGGCGACTATTAGTAACGTCAGTGGTTCGAATGCTTCTCCGGCAACTTTCACCGCGGCCGGAACCGAAGGTTGGGGTTACACCACTAACGATTCGACCTTGGGAACAGGGACAGCCGATCGATTTAGCGCCAACAACACTTGGGCCGCTTTTACCAGCACGAACGCGGAGGTAGCTTACAGCAGCACCGGGGTCTCCAACGAAGATACGTTGATCGGCTATCGAGCGACGATTGCTGGAAATACGGAAGCCGGGACTTACGAGACGACGGTTATCTTTACCGCGACGCCAGCCTACTAGTGAAGGGCTTAAGAACGGTAGAAAAAGGATTTTAACCGCTTAAGCCCGGCTGGTGTTGTGGAGTTTTAAGGTTATGGGCGGAAAAGTGTTTGAGTTATTTAAGCTGCCTGGAAGGGCGAATTTTTTTAGCCGGGGATTGGTGATCTCCGGAGTTTTGCTTTTATTTCTCCTTAATCAAAACCTCGCATCAGCCCAGGAAAATGCTGGGATATCGATTTCTCCCCACACCTTTGAACTTTCCGCTAACGCAGGGGACCGCCTGACAAATAAAATCCGATTGGAAAATTTAAGTGATTTACCGCTTAACTTGGCGGTCGATAAACGTAATTTTACCGCTCTTGGTGAAGTCGGTTCGGTTAACCTCACTGAAGAAGAAACTCCCTTTTCTTTAGCTTCTTGGATTAAAGTTACGCCAAGCGAGGCGGTTGTTCCGGCAAGGGGGCAAATGGTTTTTGACGTGGAGATTGACGTCCCTCTGAGCGCCGAACCGGGAGGGCATTTCGGCTCCATTGTCTTTCGGACCCGTCCAGTGCAGAATTTAAGCGGTTCCGGAGCGACGGTTGCTCAAGAGATTGGTTCTTTGATTTTACTAAAAGTAGCTGGGGAAATTAGGGAATTAGCTGAGATCAAGAGCTTTGCGGCCGAAAAAAGTTTTCTGGAACAAGGGCCGGTAAAGTTTGAGCTAAGAACGCAAAACTTGGGTAACGTTCATCTCAGACCTGTAGGTTCGATTACCATAACCGATTTTTTTGGCCAGCAAGTCGCCAAGATTCCCCTGGAAGGAAAAAATGTTTTACCTGAGGCAGTTCGGAAAGTGATGGGAGAGGGGGGAAAGGACCTTTTTTTAGGTAAATACACCGCCACGGCGACCTTAGTTTACGGGAGTAAGAATCAGCTCCTGACCGGGTCGACGACTTTTATAATCTTTCCTTATAAAATTGTGGGGGCAATCACTTTTGGACTACTGGTAATCATATTCTTCCTTTTCCGAGGAAGAAAACGCCTGGGGTTAGCCTTACGAGTTCTTTTGGGGAAACATAAGTGAATGAGGGAATGTTTGGGTTTTTTTACGGTTGTTTTAATGTTTGGTTTTTTATTAACTTTGCCCAAAGACAGTTGGGCTCAGAGTGTCACGGTTTCCGCGGAAGTGCCCGACACTACCGTAACCTTTTCCGGAGTCACTTCACCGGGGGCTTTTGTAACAATTTTAGATAACGCTACGGTGGTGGGTACGGTCACGGCTGATAGTAACGGAGGTTTTACCAAAACGTTATCTAACCAACAGTCCGGGACTCACAGCTTTGGAATAACGGCCCAAGATTTAGCTGGGACGACCAGCATCCAGTATAGCTTTGTGGTCAGTCTGACTTTTAGGACGGAAACGGTGATTAGCAATATTGTGATTCCGCCAACGATTGGGATTGACCGGGCCAGCTTTCCCGCGGGAGAGACGCTTAATATTTCCGGCCAAACCGCACCGAACGCGACGGTGACGGTCTTTATTTACAGCGACCTGAAAACCGAAACGACGACCAGCGGAAGCGACGGAAAATGGACTCTTGCTTACGGTAAAGAGATTGAGGTAGGAGCCCATACTACTTACGCGAAAACCACCACCGCCGGGGGGTTGCAAAGCACGAGTTCAAAAGTTTTGGAGTTTACGGTAACGGCGGCTCCGGTGTCGGAAACGACGCAGACGGTTACGCCAACTACGACTGCCTCAGTAACCACTGAAACCGCTCCTTCGACAACTCAAACCGCCACTTGTGGCAGCGGTAAAGGTGACAATAACTGTGACGGGAAGATAAACCTGACTGACTTTTCGATTATGCTTTACGATTGGAATGGTGGTAGTGGGCGTTCGGACCTGAATAAAGATGGGGCCGTTAACCTAGTGGATTTTAGCGTAATGATGTATCACTGGACTGGTTAAGAGAAGAGATTAAAGATCAAATTGAAAAGCGCAAAGACAAGCAAAAAAATTGAATTTTGAGTTTTAAACTCTAATGAAGAAGTTTCAGTTAATTGCTATCACAACTTTTTTTGCCTTAATCTTAACTCTAAGCCTTATTTCCAAGACTCAGGCGGCGGGGGCTTCTTTGTTTCTGACTCCAGCGGGCGGAGTAAAGTACGTCGGTGGTGTTTTTACGGCAAGTGTTAAGGTTGATACCGGAGGCCAAGCGGCAAACGCTTTTGAGGCGACACTTCATTTCCCAACCGATAAGCTTTTAGTGACTGAAACATCCACTGGAGGGTCAGTTTGCGCCTTCTTTGTTAAACACCCGGTTCATTCTAACAACGATGGAACGATCCACTTTTCTTGCGGTTTGCCTAATCCAGGTTACAACGGAAGTTCGGGAAGTTTGATCAACGTTTCCTTTCGGGCCAAGTCCGCCGGGAAAGCCTTGGTCACTATGGTTGGGGGGAAGGTTTTGGCCAACGATGGGGCTGGCACAGAGATTCCGACGGCCGCCAGAGGAGCGACCTACGATATCCAACCGCCCCCGGCCGAAGGTCCGGTGGTAATCTCACCCACCCACCCTGATCAAAACGCTTGGTATCAAAATAAATCCCCCAAGCTTCAGTGGACCAAAGATAACGGCATGACCGCTTTTAGTTACGAGTTTAACCAACTTTTAGAAACTATTCCCGACCAGGTTCAGGAAACCGAAGGGACGGAAGTCTCCTTTGAAGATAAAGCGGATGGGGTTTGGTACTTTAGCCTCCGAGGGAAAAATAAAAATGGTTGGAGCAGCACCACTCACTACCGGATCGGCATCGACAGTCTTGCGCCGGAGAACCTCACGGTCACTCTAGATCCGAGTGGAGAGGAGGAGATAGACCGGCGTCCGCTAATCTCTTTTGCCGCCACAGATGCGACTTCCGGAGTTGATTACTATCAAATTCGCTTGGATAACGAAGAATGGTTGACCGCGACCTCACCTTATCAGCCAGAAACCATCGTTTCCGGTGAGCGAGCTATTAGCGTCAAAGCGGTGGATAAAGCCGGAAACGAGGTTCAGACCAGCTTAAAGGTAAAAATTAAAAAGATTTCCCAACCGATTATCCAGTCGCCAAAAGATGGGACGATCATCGAGTTGGCCAAAGACATTAAGATAAGCGGCACTGCTCAGCCAGGAACAAAAGTAATCCTTTACTTGGATGGGAAGAAAGTCAGCGAAGAGATTGGCGTTAGCGAAGACGGGGGAGTTTTTAACTTCGACTACAAAGAGCTTTTGTGGCCGGGAAAACACCATCTTTGGGCGGTGGCCATAAAAGACGGGATTTTGAGCCAGCCGAGCAATAAAGTGGAAATTGACATTGATGAAACGGCCGTGACGATGGGAGGTTTGACTATCCCCGGGGCGGCTATCGCTTTGGGAATACTAGCGCTGATTAGTTTCTTAATCTTTTTGCTTATTATCTTGTTAACGTTCTTCCAACGGCGCTTGAAGAGTTGGCGGGCTAGGTTTGATCGGAGAAATGAAGAAATTGAGGAGGCGGTAACAGAAAATTTAACGGCCTTGGAAAGAAACATCGAAACAGAAATCGAAAAAACTTATGAAGGAGGCACAATCTCACCGGAATGTTTAAAGTCGGAGCATGAGTTGGAACGAAAAATAAAAAGTGACATCGACCAGGCTAAAGAGGGTATTGAGAACGAGCTGAAAGACCCTTCAAAAAATAAACCTACCTCGTAACCTCTTGACAAAACCAATACGACTTTCTACAATATTTTAGCAGAAAAACTGTTCGAGTGACAATTTTAGGATCAATTTCCTTACTCGTTTAAAAAATAAGAGATAATTAAAGGAGGTTAAGTATGAAGATTAAGCCTTTAGCCGATTATGTGTTGATTGAGCCGATCGAGAAAGAAGAGACGCTCCCTTCCGGCATTGTTCTTCCTGAAACGGCCAAGGAAAAGCCTCAAGAAGGCAAAGTCATTGCCGCTGGTCCGGGAAGAGTAGACGACGGAGAACTAATTAAAATGTCGGTCAAAGTCGGCGACCGAGTCATCTACAAGAAATGGGGCGGGAATGAGGTGAAGGTGGACAACAAAGAGTTGCTGCTGGTTAAAGAAGAGGATGTGTTAGCGGTAGTAGAATAAAAATCTCAAGCACCAAGTTCAAATGCCCAAATAAATCTTAATGATCAATATCAAAATCCAAAACAGGTTTTGTTATTTGAATTTAGAAATTTTAATTTATTTGGTGATTGGTGCTTTGAATTTGTGATTTAAACTAAAGGAGGTTTTATGGCAAAACAAATTATTTATTCGGACGAAGCCCGCGTTAAGCTAAAAACCGGTGTGGACAAATTAGCCAATGCGGTGGCGACGACTCTTGGGCCCAAGGGCAGAAACGTCGCTTTGGATAAAAAATGGGGAGCCCCAAACGTGGTTCATGATGGGGTGACCGTGGCCAAAGAGATTGAGCTGGAAGATCCGTTTGAAAACATGGGCGCCCAACTGGTTAAAGAAGCCGCTTCCAAGACTAACGACGTGGCGGGTGATGGGACCACCACCGCGACTGTCTTAGCTCAAGCGATAGTCAGTGAGGGCTTACGCCACATTACCGCCGGGGTAAATCCGATGGTTTTACGCTCTGGGTTGGAGAAAAGTGCGGAGAAGGTGGTTGAAGAACTGAAAGGAATGGCCAAGAAAGTCAAAGGGAAAGAAGAAATTGCTCAGGTGGCGACCATTTCCGCGGCGGATAAACAAATCGGGGACATGATCGCCGAAGCGATGGAGAAAGTCGGTACCGATGGGGTCATTACCGTTGAAGAGTCTAAGGGTTTGGAAATGTATGTAGATTATAAAGAAGGGATGGAATTTGATAAAGGTTATGTTTCTCCTTACTTCGTGACTAATTCGGAGAAGATGGAAGCTTCCATTGAAGATCCTTATATTTTAATCACCGACAAGAAAGTTTCCGCCGTGTCGGATTTGGTCCCTCTCCTGGAGAAACTAGTTCAAGTCAGCAAAAATCTAGTCATTCTTGCCGACGAGGTTGAGGGCGAAGCGCTGGCGACTTTGGTTTTAAATAAGCTGCGCGGGACGATCAATGTCTTGGCGGTTAAGGCGCCAGGTTTTGGAGATCGCCGCAAAGAGATGCTCCAGGATATCGCCATTCTCACCGGAGCGACCGTAATTTCTGAAGATACTGGTCGCAAGCTTGAGTCTGCGACGGTTGAAGATCTAGGTCGGGCGGATCGGGTTACCTCCGATAAGGACAACACTATCGTTGTTGGCGGTAAGGGCGGTAAAGAAGCGATTAACGCCAGGATTAAGCAGATTAAGGCTCAGATCGAAGCGACGACTTCGGACTTTGACCGAGAGAAACTTGAAGAGCGCCTGGCCAAACTTTCCGGTGGGGTCGCGGTTATTAACGTGGGGGCGGCGACCGAAGTTGAGTTGAAAGAGAAAAAGGAACGGGTTAACGACGCGGTTCACGCTACTAAAGCGGCGGTTGAAGAAGGAATTGTCCCCGGCGGCGGGGTGGCCTTGATTAGGGCGAGAAAGGCCTTAAACGCCCTGAAAGCGGCCGATGAGGAAAAAGTGGCCGTTGATATTGTCAAAGAGGCCCTGACACAACCACTTCGCAAGATCGCTGCCAACGCGGGAGCGGATGCCGGTTGGGTGGTCAAGGAAGTGGAAAAAGCGACTGGGGACACGGGTTATAACGTGATTAACGATAAGTTTGAGTCGATGGTCACCGCCGGGGTGATCGACCCGGTGAAGGTGACTCGTTCAGCGCTGCAGAATGCCGTTTCGGTGGCGATTATGGTTCTAACCACCGAAGCCTTAGTAACGGATATTCCGGAGAAGGAAAAGGCCGGTGGCGCCCCAGGCATGGGCGGCATGCCCGGCGGCATGGGCGGAATGGAATATTAATTCGTTAATGGATAACGGTCAGAAAAACCCCTCCGAGCGAGGGGTTTTTCTTTAAAATTTAGGAACTGTGCAAATGGAGCAACTATTTCAAGAGAAGGAACAAAAAGAAGAGGCAGTTAAAATCAATATTTTGCTCAAAAGTCCTTCTGATCCTGAAAATATATTTAGGAAATATCTTTGGCTAATGCCTCAAAAAGACCATTCTATAATGGTTGGTTTTCATGCAGAACAGAACTTTCTTATTGAACATTGCGGTACAGGCGTTTTTCCTATTGGAAAAGAAGCTGTTTTAGCTAACTCTGAGAAATTTCCTTTGAGATTTAGAGTAAATAAAGTTAGTTTTCACATAAAAACAGGGGAAGTTGTGGTAGCCTTTAAAGGTGTTAAGGGAGATAACATACGCCTAGGTTCATTTACAGGTAGACGTGATAGATACCTAAGTCTAGCAGAGATGCCAAATTTAGTTGAACTGTGTCAGTTTGTTCCTCGCAGTCCGGTTAGCTATTTAGCTGTATCAAAAGAGGAAATTGACTTAGAAATGGCCAAAAAGGGATACAATGGATTCAGCTATCCTGCAATCAAAGCTGATTTTCCTATAAGAATTTCCCTGCTTTTACTTAAGAAACGCATAAATTTTGTAATGGTTGACCCCCTTCTTCAGTACGCACAATTAGTTCCCTTACTAGCCTCTCCTAATATTGAATTTGATTTGGGTTTGTTGGCAACACCTTTTCTAACTCGAGAATGGCCAAGGACGGAGCTTTTTGGTTATTCTCGGTTGCTAACGACCATAACTTAGTACGAGGATTATATCATAGGCTTCGCGAAAAACTTACAGGCTGGCTAATGAAATTAATTTTCAGGCGTAAAGTCGACTTGATAAGGGGGAATGCCGAGGGAGAGGCCGTATTGTTTGGCTTCTTGATAAAGAGTGGGATTCGAAAGATCGACTTTAAATAATTTATCACGGTAAATGATGTAGTGGTACTGATCGTTCTTAAAGTCCGCGTACCAGTAATTTGGTTCCAAGGCGTGGCTTAAATTTTCGGCGATTGTTTCGGCGGCGTTTTCCGATACTTCAACCGCGTGTAAAGTCCACTTAGTTAACCAAGGCGTTTGATGCTTCTTGGTTACTGGTTCGACCTTAGTTCTCACTATCTTTACTTCGTTAAGAACAGACTTATCCCACAGACTTTCTTCAATGATTGTTCCTGTGTAATTCATAGGTTTAGTATAACACGTAAGTAAAATGTAAAAGAAGATTAGGCAGACTGTGAAAAGATTGTCACGTAATTAGTTCAGCACCTTTGCAACAAAATCGATAGGTGTTTGAAGCTTAAGTCCTAAATGTAATCTATCATAGTTGTAGTAGTGAAGGTAACTATC
>JAGVAV010000019.1 GCA_020060105.1 Candidatus Woesebacteria bacterium
CGATCATCAAGTGACTTTAACTAACCTTACCGATAACTCCAAGTATTTCTTTAAGGTTAAATCCCGGGATAAGTTTGGTAATTTAGCCGAGTCGGGGGTTTTAGAATTAACTACCTTAACCGACACCGTTCCGCCCGCCATTTCCGAGATTCGTTCGGAAACCTCGGTCGTTGGCAGCGGCGAAACTTCCCGAATTCAGATTGTCATTAGCTGGTCCACCGACGAGCCGGCTACTTCAATGGTGGAATATGATGAGGGATTGGGACTGGGCTTAAGAACCTACTCACAAAAAACTAGCCAAGATCAAGTCTTTAATCAATCTCATCTGGTCATTATCTCCGGCCTGAAGCCTTCGGCCACTTATCATTTCCGGGCTGTTTCTAAAGACCGGGTCGGCAACGAATCTTACTCTTCAGACTATACTGTCTTGACCCCACCCAAGGACATCTCCGTTCTCCGATTGATCCTTAAAAGTTGGGAAGAAACCTTCGCTTGGGTTAGCAATCTTAAGAATGTTATTCCCTATTGGCCGTTCTAGAAACTAGTAAGTAGAGAGTAGAATCTAGAAAGTAGTAGTTATGAGCACAAAGACGTTTAAGGATTTGGTTGTTTGGCAGAAAGCAAGAGACTTAACAGTTGCTGTTTATCAATTAACAGAAGGATTTCCTAAATCGGAGATCTACGGGTTAACTAGTCAGATGCGGAGGGCCTCTGTTTCTATTTCATCAAATATTGCTGAAAGTTACCATCGATTTCATCGAAAAGAAAAACGGCAACTCTTAATCGTAGCCTTTGGTTCGGGGTCCGAGTTAGAAAGTCAGCTAGAATTAGCAAAATTATTATTTCCGAAGTTACACTATCAAGAAACAGAATTACTGTTATCAGAAGTTATGAAAATCCTGAATAAAATTTTGAATTCAAAGCCAAAGGTTTTATAGTTTTCTCAATTTCTACTACTTACTATTTTCTATTTACTAACTACTATATAATAAGTCCATGGAGAAACTGTTAGTTATTGTTGGGCCGACGGCGACCGGAAAAACCGATTTGGGCTTGAATCTGGCCAAAGAGTTTGATGGTGAAATTGTTTCGGCGGACAGCCGGCAAGTTTATCAAGGAATGGACGTCGGGACGGGGAAGGAACTAACCCAGGAAGGCTACGAAATAGAAAAAGAGAAAGGTAGGTGGGTGGTAAATGGGATACCTCTCCACCTTTATGATCTAACTGAGCCGGATGAGAGATTTAGCGTGGCTGAATATCAGCAACTTTCCTACAAGGTCATTGAAGACACTCATTCTCGAGGAAAACTGCCGATATTGGTTGGCGGAACGGGGCTTTATGTCCAGGCGGTGACGGAAGGGCTAAAGATTCCGAAAGCGCCGCCGGATCTAAAACTTCGGGAGAAACTTGAACGTAAGCCTCTAAGTCACCTGGTGGCGGAGTTAGAAAAAGTCGATCCGGAAACGGCTAAGAGGATCGACGAGAAAAATCCGCGGCGCCTTGTTCGGGCCCTGGAAGTGTACTACTTAACTGGCCAGCCTATCTCAAAGCTTAAGAAAAAGTTTAAGGTGAGCTTTGATTCTCTGATGATTGGTTTGACCGCTCCTCGAGAAGTGCTTTATGAAAGAGCGGATAAGAGAACGGAACGTTGGTTTGAAAAAAATGGTTTTCTCGAAGAAGTGCGTGAATTGTTAAAAAAATATTCCCCAGATTGGCCGGCCATGAGCGCGATCGGCTATCGTCAGGTGGCTTTGTATTTGTCAGGAAAAGTTGACCTGAAAGAAGCGATTCAACGAACTAAATTTGACATCCACGGCTACATCCGCCGCCAACTAAGCTGGTTTAAAAGAGATAACCGAATATTTTGGTTTGACATTAGTCAGCCTGATTTTAAGAAGGAGGTGAGGGAGTTAGTAGGGGGATGGTATAAGAGGCGAGATTAAAAACGTCTAACAATGACATAAGTTGCATAAATTTTGATTTAAGACAGAGTTTAAAAAGTAAGAAATCAAAGTAAATAAGAGTTTTAAGTTATTGCCAAGAGATTTTTTATATGATTTAATTAGGTTAAGTTTATGGAAAAGATTCATATTTCTTTAAAGACAATTCTTCTTTTCTTCGCGGTCCCTTTGGCGCTTTTGACTTTGTGGGAAATAAGAGGAATTTTAATTGCCTTGGTTATTTCGGTGATTTTAATGTCGGCCATCGCTCCTTGGGTGGATAGTTTCGAAAAGAGAACGAAACTGCCAAAGGTGGTGGCGATGCTGGCCATCTATTTGAGCGTCTTTTTGGTCTTGGCTTTTGTGATTTGGGGAGTGGTTCCGCCCTTAATCTCTCAGACTCGAGATTTATTTGGGAATCTTCCTTTTCTAATCGGAGAGGCTGTTCGGATTTTAGGGCTGGCGGTTGAAGAAGATCAGGCTCAGTTTGTGACCCAAAGGGCAATATCTTTTTTTGAAGATCAGTTTGGCCAATTTTTTGCCAACGTCGTTCAAGTAACTTTAGATATTTTCTCAGGGATTTTAAACTTCTTTGCCGTGGCGGTCTTTAGCTTTTATCTTCTTTTGGAACGAGAAAAGGTCAAAAATTCTCTCCATTTTCTCTTTCCTCACTTAAAGAAAGCCAAAGTTAACCACTTAGCTGACAAAGTTGAGGAAAAATTAGGTGCCTGGTTAAGAGGCCAACTGTTCCTAAGCGTTATCGTCGGTCTGATGACTTGGTTGGGCTTGACTATCCTGGGGGTGAAGTTTGCCTTACCTTTAGCGATTATTGCCGGGGTTCTCGAGATCGTGCCGATGATTGGACCCATTATTGCCGCCGTACCGGCGATTATTGTCGCTTTAGTTCAAGATCCCGTCCTGGCTTTGGGCGTGGCCGCCCTTTATCTTTTGGTGCAGCAAGCGGAAAATAACCTGATCGTGCCAAAAGTGATGGAAAGAGCGGTGGGAATGAGTCCGCTGCTAGTGATTTTGTCTTTGATGATTGGCGGGAGATTATTTGGCGTCTTGGGCGCTCTTTTAGCGGTTCCTCTAACTTCCGTGATTGTCCTGATTGTTCGGGATTGGCGGGAGAATTTGCCTACCAAAGAGAAGTGATTTTAAAGGCGGGGTGAAGCGGGGCGAAGGAAAGGATGAAGAGTTGAAGCAGGATTGTTAAGATGACGGTAAACAGTAAGGTAGGGTTACTGTTCCAGCGATGGTCTTTTCTCACGACAAAAACTAGGCCGATCTGAACTATCACTAAAAAGGTAAAAGCGAGAGTTTGCGCTTTATCTTGGTTGCTCAGTCTTAGGACAAGATAAAAACTAATGAGGGTGGCTATTGCGATCAAACTGCCGACAGCGCTAATCCACTTAACGTTGACGAAGTCGGTTAAGCCTTTTTCCTTGTTTCTTGGCTTTCTTTTCATGACCCCTGGACTTTTCGGGTCAACCGCCAGGGCCAAGGCGGGTAAACCATCGGTGACAAGATTAATCCAGAGAATTTGGACGGGTGTCAGGGGATTTGGCAGTCCGACAAATATCGCGCCCAAAATGATGAGAAGCTCACTAATATTGCCCACGATTAAGTAACGGATGGCTTTGGTAATGTTGTCATAGATTACTCTTCCTTCTTCAATCGCTTTGACAATTGAAGCAAAATTATCGTCGGTGACGACCATGTCCGAAGATTCTTTGGCCACATCGGTTCCGGTGTTACCCATGGCTACTCCCACATTACCTTGTTTTAAAGCTGGCGCGTCATTGACTCCGTCGCCGGTGACGGCGACGACGGCCCCTTTTTTCTGAAAGGCTCTGACGATTCTTAGCTTGTGTTCGGGGGAAGTCCGGGCGAAAATTCGGATCTTTTCAATTACCTTATCTAATTCTTCATCGCTGATTTTGTCCAGTTGCGCTCCGGTTAGGACGTCTTCGCCCGCTTCAATCAGGCCGATTTCCCGAGCGATTGAGGCGGCGGTGAGCTCATTGTCTCCCGTGATCACGACCGCTTTTACGCCCGCTTCTTTGGCAACGCGAACCGCTTCTTTAACTTCCGATCGGGGAGGGTCGGCGATTCCGACAAAGCCGACGAAGATAAGACTGTTTTCCAGTTTTTCCCGTTGGTATTGCCTAGCCGGGGTGACCGATCGATAGCCAAAGCCGATCAGACGATACCCCTCTGAAGCCATTAGGTTATACGCCTCAATTATTTTCGTTTTTCTTTTTTCATCCATTTCGACAATTTTTCGATCCCAAAGAACTTTATCGGAAATGGCTAAAATGCTTTCCGGCGCCCCTTTAGTTAAAAGGTCCATTTTTCCGTCGAGGTTTTTCCAAACCACGCTCATCATTTTTTTAACTGAGTCAAAGGAAAACTCTTCTACCAACTCCCCATTTTCTTTAAACTTGTCAATTTTTAAGCCGGAATCGGCGCCGAGAACCAAAAGAGAGCCTTCTGTTTTATCGCCTAAAATGTCGTAGTGGCCGCGGTCGAGGCGAAAGAGAAGAGTCGCGTTGTTGCATAAAATGCCGATTTTGAGAAGACGAGAAAAATGGGTATCGCTGAGTCCTGGATGTCTTTTCCTGATCTCATGGGCCTTTCCGCTGAGCCAAACCTTTCTGACGCTCATTTCATTTTTGGTTAAAGTTCCGGTTTTATCAGTGCAGATGACGTCGATGGACCCCAAGGCCTCGATGGCGGCAAGCTTTCGGACGATGGCTGCCCGTCTGACCATTCTTTGAACCCCAATGGCCAAGGTAACCGTGACCACGGCGGGCAGTCCTTCGGGAACGACGGAAACCGCCAAACTAATACTGGTTAGAAGCATGTTGATAAGATCTTTTCCGGTCAGGACGCCGAGGACAAAAATAAGACTGCAAGAGACGACGGCGAGCAAACTAAGGTTCTTGCCTAAACTATTAAGCTGTTTTTGAAGGGGAGTAGGATCATCTTCAATCTCTCCTAGGGCGGCGGCAATTCGGCCGAATCTTGTTTTCATTCCGGTCGCGCTGATGAGGGCTTTACCCCTTCCTTTTTCGACAATCGTACCCATGAAGACTTTGATCTTATCGGAATTTTTAAGATCCTTTTGAACGGGGATCGACTCTCCGGTCAAGGAGGCTTCGTTAATTTCTAAATTAACGATTTCAATCAGATCGCCGTCGGCCGGGATCTTATCGCCTTCCTCTAAAATGATCAAGTCTCCGGGAACGATTTCTTTACTGTTAACGTTCATTTCCTTTCCGTCTCGAAGGACTCGGAAATCATTGACGACCATCTTTTTTAAGGCCTGAATTGCTTTTGAAGCTCGATACTCTTGGACAAAACCAAAAACAGTGTTTATCAGGACAATGACAAGAATAAAGATTGCCTCCAAACTTTCTCCCACGAAGTAAGCAATGAAAGCGGCGGCGATGAGGATCCAGATTAAGAAGCTATTTAGTTGAGAAATAAAAATTCGCCAAGGAGAGACCTTACTTTTATCCTCAATTTGATTAGGACCGTAAATTTGAAGGCGTCTCTTGGCTTCCTGGGCACTTAATCCTTTAGGCAGAGATTTCATAAGCAGGCTATCAAAAACTAGTTTCCTTGGGATTATTATATCAAAAGATGGGAAGGTTGTTTAGAGAAGAGGTTGAACTTAAGCCTGAATTGTGGTATAATGGGGCCAGTTTAAGGGTAGTCGGATGATCGCCCCACTTCGCGTGAAGCTAGGTGGGGAGGAAAGTCCAGGCAGCATAGAGCAGGGTGTCCGGCGCAAGCCGGAAGCCGTAAGGCCTAGTTTCGTCCGTCGGCTGACGGACGACCCTCCAAAATTCGCTCCACGAGCCGTGTACGAATAATACTAAAAGGCGAGTGGTAAGAATTGGAGGGAGAGCAACAGAAACGAACCACGGTCAAGCTTAGCTTGATGCGGTGGATGAAACGGGCAATCCTCCCCGCTGCAACCTCCGAAAGGTACGTTAGTAGGTGGCTCGCCGAGTACCAAAGACGAGGGCACTCGCCCAAAAGGGCGGGAAATGTGGTCTCTTTACGACACGTTTAGATAGATGATCATCTAGCTCCCATAGCTTTACGCGAAGGGGGTAAAACAGAACCTGGCTTACGAACTACCTTTAAACAGTTTTTAAACTATCCTTACTTCTTCTTATCACTTATTAGTTTTTCATATACCTTTTCATACTCATCGACCATCCTTACCACGCTGAAATTCTTTTCCATATGTTCTCGACAAGCCACAGGAGAGATTTTCGAAATATTTTCGTAAACCGATACCATTTCCTCTAAATCCTCGACAATGAAACCTGTTTTTCCGTTAACAAGGATTTCCGGAACGGAGCCGCGGTTAAAGGCGATTACCGGCGTGCCGCAAGCCATCGCCTCGACCATGACCAAACCAAAAGGTTCTCGCCAGTTGATGGGGTGAAGAAGGCAGGAGGCCCGACTCATCAATCTGTTTCTTTCTTCCGCATCGACTTCCCCGACCCAACGGATCTGTTCTCCCTCAAGTTCGGGTTCAATCACATCTTCAAAATAGCGAAGATCGGCTTTTTGATAAGGATCAAGTTTGGCGGCGATAATTAAAGTTTTATGAAGATGCCTAGCGGCATCAATCGCGAAATGGACCCCTTTCTCCCGGGAAATTCGGCCAACGAAGAGAAGATAGTCGTCCTTTTCTTCGGAAAAAGGAAAAGTGATAACATCAATGCCGTGATAAATAGTCTTGATGTAGTTTAGAGTCGGGAGAGGTTTTCTTTGAGCGTTTGAAATCGAAACGTAGTTTAAGTTTGAATAAGCAGAGTAAATGTATCGGTTTTCCAGGTTAAAGGAGCCGTGAAGAGTGCTGACGGTGGGGGTGGAAGAAATTGGGATGAAGGGAAGACCGTAATAATCAAGATGGTTATGGATGACCTCAAATTCCCTGGCTCTTTCGAAAGCCGCCCCGGCGTTAAGTAACTGAAAGGCTTGAAATTCGTCAATTTTGGCTTCCCGAAGCGATTTTGAGTAAACAGATTCAAGTTTGGCGGTGGTGATTGAATCGCCGCTAGCAAACAAAGTTACGTCGTGTCCTCGCCGGACTAATTCCTCGGTCAGGAGGCTGACGACTCTTTCGGTGCCGCCGTACTTTTTTGGCGGGACTCTTTCTATTAACGGTGAGAGTTGCGCAATCTTCATGGG
The DNA here is from genome assembly GCA_020060105.1 of Candidatus Woesebacteria bacterium. Taxonomy (GTDB): domain Bacteria; phylum Patescibacteriota; class Microgenomatia; order Woykebacterales; family 2-01-FULL-43-14; genus JAGVAV01. Next base: position 7,159 of record JAGVAV010000019.1, read on the forward strand.
TTTTGAAAACTAACTGAGGAGACATTAAATATTGACAATAATACTATCATAACTTAACCATGAGTCACTGTCAAGTGTCCACCTCTCATTAATATGTTTTTCTAGACGTTTTGAGTTAAGTTGACACTTACTTTCGTTTGCTTGATAATTAAAGCAGGAACTGTCTATGCTAGCCAAAGTAATTTCTGGAGCTGTCGTTGGTTTAAACTCGGTCCCGATCGAAGTAGAAATCGATATTGCCTCCCACGGGTTGCCTTCTTTCACTATTGTTGGCTTACCCGATAAAGCGGTTGAAGAAGCCAAAGAACGGGTCCGCTCGGCTCTGCGCAACACCGGCGCCGATTTTCCGTCCAAAAGAATTACCGTTAATCTCGCTCCCGCGGATTTGCCGAAAGAAGGACCCGCTTATGATCTGCCGATTGCTTTAGGTCTGCTGGTGGCCTCCGGCCAACTGCAGGCCGATCTTTCCCAGACTTTAGTTCTTGGAGAACTTTCCCTTGACGGTTCCCTTCGCCACACCGCCGCGGTCTTGCCGCTTATTCTTCTGGCTAAGGAGAGGGGTTTCCAAAAGGTCTTTTTACCTCACCTAAATGCCTCAGAAGCGGCAATTGTTGAAGGAGTGGAAATTTACCCAGTCGAAAATTTGTCTCAACTGTTTCATCACTTGAATCAGTCAAAACCGATCAGCCCCCACCCTTTAGTTAAATTGGATTTTAATTTTGTCCAAGGCTATGAGTTTGACATGAAAGACATTCGAGGCCAAGAGCATGCCAAAAGAGCTTTGGAAGTTTGCGCGGCGGGAGGCCATAACATTCTTTTAAAGGGCCCTCCAGGGGCAGGGAAGACCCTTTTGGCGAGAACTTTACCTTCAATTCTTCCTAGGCTGGTTTTTGAAGAAGCTTTAGAGGTGAGTAAAATTTATTCGGTTATTGGCCAGCTACACCGAGAAGAACCGGTTATTAAACTTCGTCCCTTTAGATCCCCTCATCACACTACTAGCGCGGTGGGGCTGATTGGCGGCGGGACTCACCCAAAACCCGGCGAAATCTCTCTGGCCCACCGGGGGGTTCTTTTTTTGGATGAATTTCCGGAATTTTCCCGCCCCATCTTAGAAGCCTTGCGTCAGCCTCTTGAAGATGGTTATGTTTCGGTTAGCCGGGCTCAAGGAACTGTTAACTTTCCAACCAAGTTTATTTTAGTAGCCGCCGCCAATCCCTGCCCTTGCGGTTATCTGGGTAGCGGGGACAAGAACTGTTTTTGCCCTCCCGCCCAGATTATCCGTTATCAAAAAAGAATTTCCGGGCCGATTTTAGATCGAATTGACTTGCACGTAGAGGTTCCGGCGGTGAAGATGGAAAAGCTAACTTCCGAAGGGATGGAGGCTGCCGAAAGTTCTGATTTGATTCGAGAGCGGGTCCAAAAAGCGCGGGACCGTCAGACGAAAAGATTCGCCCAAGACGGGATTACTTGCAACGCGGAAATGCGCAGCAAAGAAGTGAAGGAATATTGCCAGTTGGATAGCCGATCCTTAGAGATAATCAAGACAGCGATTACCCAGATGCGTTTATCTGCTCGAAGCTACTTCCGAGTCCTGAAGGTCGCTCGGACAATTGCCGATTTGGCCGAAGAGGAAAAAATTCAACCCAATCACTTGGCAGAAGCCCTTCAATATCGGGCGAAGGAAAATTAGAAAGAAGAATTTAGAATACAGAAAATAGTAGTTTTTCTATTTTCTAGATACTAGATACCAGTTTCTAAGAGAGGGGGTGAAAAAGAGTGAAAGGTCGAATAAATTTTGACTGGTTAGTTCTTATCCAAATGATTATTGGCTATGAATGGTTAGCGGCCGGTTGGGAAAAGCTCAGCGGGGGCAATTTTGTGGCGGGAATTAATCAAACTTTAACTAAGTTTGCCACTCTCGGAACGCCTCCTAAGGGAAATTCAAACGGCTGGTATGTCGACTTCCTAAAATCTACCGCTATTCCCAACGGAGAACTGTTTGCCAATCTGGTTATGTACGGCCAAATTCTGGTAGGAATTGCTTTGCTGGGCGGCGGATTGCTCCTAATGTTTGCTAACTTGGGTAAATACGCCCAGCCTTATTTTTGGCTGGCTTTGATTTCCTTGGTTGGCGGGGCGCTGATGAATCTAAATTTTTACCTTGCCGCCGGTTGGATGAGTCCTTCAACCAGTTCTGTTAATCTGCTTATGCTTCTTATTCAACTGGTCTTGATTGGCTTCATTTACAAGTTCTTGACAAACAAGGAATTGAGATCCTGAGACATCGGCAAAACCTGTTGTAGGGGCGGAAGATCTTCCGCCCCTACTCGTGGATTTTCCCAAAAGAAAAACCCCCGCAAAAGGGGGTTTTTCTTGTTGGTTTTAAACTAATATTCAAACTAACCACCGATTCGAAACATCTTTGTTCCGCAGCTTGGGCAAGAGGCGCGAAGAGCGGACTTGCCGTTTTTCATGGTTACTCTTTCTGGATTGGAAACTTCTTGCTTGGCGCGGCACTTTACACAATACATTGAAGCCATCAACATTCACCCCCCTTCGAGTGAATTTTCAGGAAAACGAAAATTCACAGTTCTTAGTATTTAGTAATTATTAGTTAGAAAACAATTAACTCAAGCACAACTTTGAGAAAAATCACTTCTCGAAGTACTAATTACTCACGCTCTCTTTTAAGCTAGTTTTAAAAACTTCAGGATCGTTTGATCGTGCCCTAGCGATATTATCAAGCTTAGCATAATCTCCAAAGCGATTGCAAGGGAAGCGTAGAAAGCAATCCTTCTTAAATCAAAGTAAACATGAGAATAATCGTAGGCGCTGGCGTTAAGGTTTGTTTGGTTATCGGAAACAGGAATTTTGAAACTGAAACGGCTTTTTTCACTAGCTGAAGCGGGTTTTTCTTCAACGGTGACTGTCTTGATTTCGTCAAAGCCTTTTTCCTCCTCGACTTTTTTCTTTAGTTGGCGAAGTTGGCTTAGGATTTTTTGCTGCTTAGTTTTATTTTTGGCCATAATAGATTGCCTCTTTAAATATACTAATAGGTTCGGATCAGATTTGTCAAATCTGACGCCTTCTCATCCCTTCCGTTGCATCTTTTTGGCTTGCCTTAACCATGAAGTAAAGTTAACGACTCCATTAATCAAATTTTGTTTCTTGAAATTTAGTGCTTAATTTTCTTAGGTTTTAAAAGTGCCGGTGGGTCAGGTATTGCGTTGCTTAATGAGAAATGTTATTATACCGAGTAAAGGACCTACTCAATGAGGGAAGAATACCTTTTAATCGTTGCTGGGGCAATTTTTCTTTGGCTAATAAGCTTAACCTTTCTTTGGTGGAAGGTGTATTCTCACTATCAAAAGTTAACGAAAAATGTTAATGCGGGTGATTTGAAGAAATTGCTTGAGGAACACTTGGTTAAACTTAAGCTAACTTCGGATAAAGTTGAAGAGTTAACTAAACGTTGCGACATCTTCGACGAGAAAATTCCTCGTTCTATTCAAAAAGTTGGTTTAATTCGCTGCAACCCTTACCAAGACGTGGGCGGAGACCAAAGTTTTTCCTTAGCCCTTTTAGATAAAAATGGAGATGGGGTGGTCGTGAGCGCTTTGCATAATCGAGAGGCCACCCGGATGTACGCTAAGCCGGTGGTGAAGGGAAAAGAAGGGAAGTACACTTTTTCCCAAGAAGAAAAATCCGCCATTGAGGTGGCGGATAAAATTATAAGTTAGCTCCACGAGGAGGAAGGATGTTTCGGAAAATGTTAAATAAATTAAATTACCTAAAGGAAAGGCTTGATCGGTTTTCTCGCTGGAAAAAAGGGTTGGTTTTGTCTAGTTTGATAGTTGCTTTGCTCAGCGTTGGTGCGGTTTTGGCTGTGGGGGCAAAGGCTTTGAATAAAACGGAAACGGTGGTTTCTCCGGCGATACCGGATTCTAACTCCTTTAAATCGGTGGTGGTTTCGCCTAACGAGCCAAAAGATACGCCTAACCCAATTAATGGAGTCTTATTTACCAAAACGGAAGCGGAAAGCTGGAAGGGGAAGGTTCCTTTGGCGGTGATGATTGAAAACCTTGTTTCGGTGCGTCCTCAATCCGGGCTTTCCAAAGCGGAGGTCGTCTATGAAGCCCTAGCCGAAGGCGGGATAACGCGGTTTATGGCGATCTTTCTGGCTAACAACGCGGAACTCGGGCCAATTCGTAGCGCTCGGGCTTACTATCTTGACTGGCTTTCTGAATACGGGGCCGGTTACGCTCACTGGGGCGGGAGCCCGGAAGCAATGGATTTGATCAGGGCTTACCAAGTTAAGGATTTGGATCAGTTTAGCTTAGGGGCGCCGACTTACTGGCGAGTGAGAGATCGAGAAGCGCCTCATAACGGTTACACTAACACCGAAAAGCTTTGGGAAGCGGCGGGGAAGAAGGGTTACAATAGTTTGGCTAACTTCGACAGCTGGAAATTTAAGAAAGACGCGACAGACTCAGCTCGGCTGGCTTCGACGATCAAGATAAAATTTACCGGAAGCGCTCCTTATGAAGTAGTTTGGAAGTACGACTCGGAAAAAAACAGCTATCTTCGAGAAAATGGCGGTCAAGCTCACTTGGATAAAACTAATGAAGAGCAGCTGAGCGCGAAAAACGTTATTGTCCAGTCAGTAACGGCGAACACTTACGATAACTATGGTCGGTTAAGAATGGACACCATCGGTGAAGGAGAATTGAAAGTCTTTCGAGATGGAAGTCTGATCGAAGGAACCTGGAAAAAACTTTCTCGGGAAGGAAGAACCAAGTTTTACGATAAAGAAGGGAAAGAAATCGAGCTGAATCGGGGTCAGATCTGGATTGAGATTATTCCTTCCTCTCAAGGCTCAGTGAGAAACGTGGGTTTAGAATATAGCAGTTAACGCTGCCCCAAAGGGGGTTATATGTTGACCGATTTGTTTTTATCAAAAACTAGGGTAAAGCTGCTCCAAACTTTTCTCTTTCCACCAGGAAAAATTTATTACGTTCGGGAATTGGTTCGGTTGGTTAAGGAAGAAATAAATGCCGTTCGGGCGGAACTGGCCAGGATGGAAAAACTGGGCATGGTCGATTCCGAAATGCGGGCTAACCGTAAGTACTACAGCTTTCGGAAAGATTACCTTTTTTACGATGAGCTGCTTCGATTGGTGGCCAAAACAACCGGTTTGGGCGGAAGCATTATTAAAGAAAAAATGAAGTTGGGAAAAGTTAAATTTGCCATGCTTTCTGGGACTTTTTTCCGGGGGCGGTCGGTGGGGCCAAAGGATGTTGATCTTTTGTTAGTGGGAACAATCGTCTTGCCTCAGTTGTCCCAAATGGTTCGAAGCGCGGAAACAAAAATCGGTCGGGAGATAAACTATACCGTGATGACTGAGGAAGAATTTAATTTCCGCAAACGCCGCAACGACCCTTTCATCTTAAGCGTTTTGAATAAAAGCAAGCTGATGTTGATTGGGGATGAGGAAGAACTGCTCAAATAAGTTTTTGATTATTTTGATTAAAGATTAAATGAATTTTTACTCGTTAATTTTTAAGCATTAATTAGAAATCGGAATTCTGAGTTTATTATTAGATGAAACTGATTCGTTATACAGGTAACCCAATTTTAACCCCTACCTCTAATTGGTGGGAAACTGCCGCCACTTTTAACCCCGGGGCAACTATTTATCAGGGAAAGGTGGTTTTGCTTTACCGGGCGATCGGCGGAGACGGCCTGTCTCGCTTTGGTTTGGCTGAAAGCGGGGACGGGTTTAATTTTCAAAGGTTTGAGGATCCGGTGCTTGAGGGGGAGCTAACGAACCCTTACGAGCGACTGGGGGTTGAAGATCCTCGGATTGTTCAAATAGAAGAGACTTACTATATTACCTTTACCGCGGCTTCTGTTTACGAGGCTTGGGTTTACCAGCAGCAAAAACACGCTCCTTCTTTGAGTCACCATGCTCCTTGGCGAATTCGCCCCACTCTAGTGACGACTAAGGATTTTAAAGCCTTTAAAAGGCAAGGCATCTTGCTGGAAACCGATACCAAAAATGCCACTCTTTTTCCCGAAAAGATTTCTGGCCAGTACTGCCTAGTTCATCGGATTTATCCAAACATGTACTTGACTTTCTCACCGGCCCTAAAGGACTGGCGGGTAGGCCAAATCTTGATTAGTCCAAGAGAAGGATTTTGGGATAGTGAAAGAGTGGGGTTGGGAGCTCAGCCGATAAAGACCGAGAAAGGCTGGTTGTTGTTTTATCACGGAACAAATAAAGACCGGGTTTATCGGCTAGGTCTTTTACTACTGGACCTGAAAGATCCGGCGAAGGTTCTTTATCGCAGCGACAGGCCAATTCTAGAGCCTCAGGAAACATATGAAAAAGAAGGCCTGACCCCAAATGTCGTTTTTACTTGCGGAGCGGTAGAAAAAGATGGGCAATATCTGGTTTATTACGGGGCGGCGGACAAAGTCATTGGCTTGGCCACGATTGGTAAAGAAAAGCTTTTAGCCTATCTCCCCTAGATATTTTCCCTGATCAACTTGCATTTACTAACTTTGAAATTATTGTCGGGGCGTATTGCCATACGTCCTACTGTCTTGACAACTCATAGCTTGTTTTCTTATGATAAATTCTAATCTGGCGCCCAAGAGGCGCTAATTTCGTAAGGAGGAGAGAGCAGTGGTAGATGTAATTGATATCTTCGATTACGTTGTGCCTTTCACGGTCAAGAAGATGTCGGAGGAAGATTGTTGCCGGTTGATACTGGAGGCAGATCAGTTCGACATCGTGGACGTGTCTGCCGGAGAAGAACCCTTTGAGTACAGCGCTAGCACCCCTACAGCCCCTTTTTATGGGCCGGGATATCTTGTCTTGAAGGCGGTGGTCGGTCAGGCGCCGATCTTTTTTCCCTTGGTTAACCAAATGGCTCTCAAGATCGCCGAAATTGACCCGCCTTTTCAGGTGATCTGTGGCAACGTTTCTGGGGGAATGACTCCGGCTTTTCTCCTGACCTTGTACCTTCACAAGCTTTATGGGGAAAGGCCAATTTACATTTACGCTCGAGAGATGCGTAAACAACACGGCTCTAAAGAGATGCTGGTAGGATTTGAAAGGAATCCAGGCATCAAACCGGGGATGATTGCTCTGGACTTTGAAGAGTTGGTCAACCGGGCCAACACCACTTGTCACGCTGCCTTAACCTTAAGAGCAAGTGGATTGGCCTGCGATTTTGCTGCAACTTTGCTTGATTACCGGAATCCTCAAGCGATCAAACAAAGGAGGGAAATTGGGTTAAATCAAGTGAGTCTGACCACTTTACCCGTTCTTCTTGACGTCGCTGAATCCATCGGTCGGTTTTCAAGAAGAGTGATTGAAGACTACCGAAGGTTCTTGGCCGATCCTGGCCAATGGCAGGCCGATAACGCTGGGGTAATTGCGAAAGCAGTCGCCCGCAAAAACGCGGGAAAGAGTTCCTGAAAGGAGAAAGTGATGCAAGTTCAACTCTTAAGGCCCGATGGAACGATGGAAACTTTTAACCGACCGTTACTTTGTCCGGCGTTGGACCTTCAGACCCTTGATGGCAACCTTCGGTTGGCTGAGGAAATTGCCGATCTTGCAGATGCCTTCAAGGTAAATGATGATGCAGTGGATGACGCGGGATTGGAGGCGTTAGTCAAGCCATTTGGGCAGTTTGGTCGCCCGATCTTCGTGGACATGAAGATGCTCAAGGGAAGCCGGACGATGAAGGAGCGGGCACAGGGGGCGGTAAGGCTTAACGTTGCCCTGATCAACGCCTTCGCTTTGGCTGATAAGCTTCTAGCGAAAACGACAGAGTTTCTGAAGGGTAAAGGGACCCGCCTTTTGGCCGTAACTGTTCTTACTCACCACGACGAGAATTACTGCCAAGAGTACTTCCGCCGCTCTGTCGAGGAATCAGTCCGTTTCTTCTCTCAGAAGGCGCTCGATTTTGGCTGCGATGGTTTTATCCTGCCGGCGCCAACACTTCCCGCCGTCAAGGACTTCGATGGGATCAAAGGTACGCCGGCAATTCGACCGGTATGGTCGCAGAGGGATGCAAACGATCAAGAGCTGACTGCTACTCCTGCCGAAGCCGTTCGAATGGGCTCTAACATCTTGATCGCCGGAAGCCCAATCGCCAAGGCACCGAATCGACGGGAGTCGGTGCTGAGATTCCTTGAGGAGATGGACAATGCTTGGGCGAAGGTAGGCTGACTTTGTCAGCGGTTTTCGACGAGATCCCTGATTACCTAAGACTTGCCTGGGAGGCTCACCAGGTTTCTCCCAGGCAAGAGAGTGTTCGGACTAGACGACACGATGTTCTAACACCATACTTCGTTCACCCTCAGTGGGCGTCAGCAACGGTTATGCAGGAGTGGCGGCTGCCAATAGAACTGCGTTGGATTGGCTGGAGGGTGTTGTTGCTTCACGATGTGTTAGAGGACACCACTTACCCTCTTCCTAACTGGGTGCCAGAGGAGGTGTTGAGTTTGGTGAAAGCAATGAGCTTTGAGAACTCTCTGGCTGAGCGGGAAGAAGTGTGGGAGAGACCTCCAATCATCTGGCTCCTTAAGGCTTACGATAAAGCCTCAAACCTAATGGATGGTAGTTGGATGGACTCACGTCCGCCCGAGTACCGGCAAAGCTATAGGCAGTTTGCCTTAGAATTGGCGGCCAGAGTAAAAGAAAGGTACGGTGATCTTAACATCGTGCGAATTATCCATGCTCTCTGCCAACTAACTTAAGCGAAGGTTCGCCCGCGAGGTTGATTTGCCACACAAGTCAACAGCGCGGGCTTTTTCTTGGTTGACTACTCCTCTTAAGATATGACAAAATTAGCTTAATGGATAAGGTAAAACAAAAACTGATTTTTCTTAAGTTTTGGTTAAGGGAAAGATGGGGCTCTTTTAGAATTTCCCGACCGCTCATTTCCCTGCCGACTTTGCCTGATTCTTTTTTTACCCAAAGAAACGCCATTATTTACGGAGCGGCGATATTTGTTTTAGTCAATTTAGGCTGGTTTTTATTCTTTATCTTTTCCTTTTCCCCGAAACAAAGCGAGACTGAAACAACTTCTTCCTTAGAAAAAGTAGAAGATGTTTCTCTGCCGCCTCTTCCCTTTTCTCCTCAGCAGGTAAGCTTGACTCCGATCGAGAGCGGTCATATGGTCAAGTGGTTAGGGACGGGGGAGGAAGGGAAGTATTACCAAGTTTATCGTAAAGCCCCAAAAGATGAGGGCTGGACCTTTTTAACCACCGTTGATTTGAAAGGGAATAATCAGGGTTGGTATGAGTACGAGGACTCCTCGGGTGAGGGTAGCTTTATCTACGGGGTTTCGATGGTTGACAACTATGAAAGAGAAAGCGAACTTTCCCAGACGAGCAGTCAGCAAACTGATTTCATCAGCTCCGAGGCGGCCCTAAAAGACTTGGAAGAATTACCGGAAGGGTTGTTATATGAGGGTTCTTTGGCCGGAAATGTTTCTTTTATCCCCTTGATTGAGCCGGGTGAAAAAAAACCTTACTGGGGTTTTAAGGTAGTTGATGAGGAAGCGGCTCGGATCAAAACAGGTTCCGGCCACCTAAACTGGGCTTACGTGGACGCGCGAAGTGGTGAATTTATTTGCGCCGACACTGAATTTGGTTTGGTTAACGACTCTTGTTGGAGCAAGCTGGAAAATTTAGACAAATAATCCGAAGCAGCATTACCCGCGAGAGTTGTACGAAATTTATTGGATCCCTCCGTCATCCCCGATATAATCGGGATGACAGTGGAGAATGCGACGGCTTTGCGGCGGATTTGACGAAGATAAAAATTTGTCGCATAATAATAGAAGCAAAAGATGAAGTACAGACGTTTGACGCTTTGGGGTATTGTCATCCTCACGATCCTGGCCCTCGTTGTTGATTGGCCCAAAGTCCCGCTAAAATTTAATATTGGCACGCTTAAAGTTGATACAGTTTTGGCTGGTCCAGACATCGACTTTAACCTTTTTGGTTGGAAAATCCGTCGAGAGCTAAACATTAAACAGGGTTTGGATCTTCAGGGTGGAACAAGGTTGGTTTTGCAGGCGGATATGGCCAGCATTGACCCGGCTCATTGGGAACAAGCCCATGAGTCCGCTAAAGACGTTATCGAAAGAAGAGTTAACCTTTGGGGGGCGAATGAACCTCTGGTTCAAACTTCTAAGGTAGGGGAAGATTACCGAGTGGTTGTTGAACTGCCGGGAGTAAAAAATGTTGAAGAGGCGAAGGACTTGATCGGCCAGACGGCCAAATTAGAGTTTCGAGAATTTACCGACGCTTCGGCCGCCGCCTCTCCTTATAACTTTCCGACCTTAGAGAATACTCAGTCCGTTGGGTTAACAGGTAAGGATCTTAAGCGGGCGCAAGCCGATTTTAACCGTGAAACCAGCGAACCGGTGGTAGCTTTTGAAATGACCTCTGAAGGCGGTTCGAAGATGGGTGAAGTGACCAAGAGACTGGTGGGTAAGCCTCTGGCTATCTTTTTAGATGATCAGCCAGTCAGTTGGCCGACGGTGAGGGAGACTATCACTAATGAAGGAATAATTTCTGGTAATTTCACTGTTGAAGAGGCTAAAAAACTGTCAGTTCAATTAAACGCCGGAGCCTTGCCGGTGCCGGTCCAAGTCGTCGAAGAAAGGACGGTGGGAGCAACTTTGGGCCAGGAGTCAGTCAACAAGAGTATTTTTGCCGGGGCGGTTGGTCTAGTCATCATCGTTCTCTTTATGATCCTATACTACCGCTTGCCTGGAATAATCGCAGCCGGCGCTTTAATAATTTACTCGCTTTTGGTCTTGGCGATATTTAAACTCATCCCCGTGACCCTAACTTTGGCGGGAATTGCCGGGTTTATTCTTTCTATCGGTATGGCGGTGGACGCTAATATTTTGATTTTTGAACGGATGAGAGAAGAATTAAGAGCGAATAAGCCAAGATGGATGGCGATTGAAATTGGTTTTTCCCGAGCCTGGAGTTCGATTCGAGATTCTAACATCGCTTCTTTAATTACTTGTGGAATTCTTTATTGGTTTGGGACGGGGATTGTTCGCAACTTTGCTTTAACCCTAGCGATTGGAATTTTAGTCTCGATGTTTAGCGCGATTATCGTGACAAAAAATTTCTTACGATTGATTTATAAAAAATAATATCAAAGATCAAAATAGTATCTTTGATATTTAATATTTGATTTTTATGTCATGCTGCCCTTAAGGAACTTTGGAAAATTGAAAAAGAAAACTAGAAAACCTTCTAAAATCTTTAGGAGGTTGCATAAAAAACTTGCCGTTCGGCACGAAACGGTGATGGGAGAGCTGAAGGCAAAGCACCAAGAAGGTCTGAAGTGGTTAGAGAAAAAAGGAAAGTCGGTGGATGATTTGACTACTACCGCGGCCCAAACGGTTGCCGCGTCTGCGGTGACTGGGATGCTCCTTCTTTCTCCGGGAACAGGGAAATTAAAAGATTTGCCGAGTTCTCGTCCGGCTCAGCTAAGAGAAGCGGCGCCGGGTCAGATCAGCCATAGCATCAAAGGCCAGTTGGATAAAGGGGTAGAACTTGCAGAAAGGCTTAAGAAGATTTTACCCGAAAAGCCGGAACCCCTAACGGAGGAAAAAGCCCAGGAAGTTAGCGCGGTTATCAAAGAGCTGACTGGAATGACCGCTGTCTCTGGGCTGGAAGGAAAAAGATTAAATACCGATTATGGTTGGGTGGGGGCCGAACAACACCTTTATCGGTTTCCTGGTGACACCCTTTCCCAACACGCTGAAAATTCTTCGGACTGGCTAAAGTACGGTCTTTCCGGAATCGCTCCCCACCTGGGGGCTTGGGGTTATTTTTCCCAAGGGCATTTAGGTTTAACCAAGGAAGCTCGAGATAAAGAACGTTATTATTTGGTGGCCCAAACCTTTTTGGCCCCCGGTTGGAAGGATAACTATCAGGAACTTTACGAATGGTTTAAATTTCGAAAGATGGTTATGATCAACCCCGAGACCGGTCAAGGAGTGGTGGGAGCTTTGGGAGACGCCGGCCCGTCAGAATGGACCGGGAAACAGTTTGGCGCTTCGCCGGAAGCGATGGACATTTTGGGGTTAGGCAGCGGGCCAAGAAAAGGAAAGGTTATCTTATTTTTTGTTGACGATCCAGAAAACAAAGTCCCTTACGGACCTATCAACGGGGAGGAAAAATGATTAGCTTTTACCAAAGATTTGGCCAGACCAAACTTATTCACGAAGAACTGATCTTACTTGACTTAGCAGAGGAAGAAAGACAGCAACTTCTACGCCTTTTGGAGAATACTTTTAATCATAAAATCCTCAGCGCGGTGATGGAAGAACTTACTGACGAGGATAAAGTGGTTTTTTTAGAAAAAGTGACCCAGGAAGATGAGGTTGCCGTAGTGGAGTTTATCAGATTGAAAACCAATGATATCGAAAATAAAATTGAGCTTGTGGTTAGAGAATTAACTCAACAAGTGGTCGATGACATTAGAGAGGTAAGGTAAGCAATGCTAGACATTGTCGGTAAAAAATATTTATATTTCGCCGTTTCTTCTTTTCTGATTTCGGTGGGGATTTTTTCCTTATTTAATTGGGGTTTGAGGTTAGGTATTGATTTTACAGGAGGTTCCTTGATCGAGTTAAAATTAGAGAAAGCACAAGCCGGCAGTGAGATAAGTAACGACCTTAGCGCTAAGGAAAAGCAGCAGATTAGGGATTCTCTCGGTAAGGAGTCTTTAGAAGCGTCGACGATTCAGCGTTCAGGCGAGAAAATTTACACTCTCCGTACCAAACCTTTAGAGGAGCAGCAGCTAGAGAAGTTAACAGGGTCTCTACAAGAAAGTTTTGGTCAGGTGGAATTGTTAAGACTAGAGACCGTTGGGCCAACTATTGGCCGGGAATTGCTCCAGAAAGCGCTAGGGGCTTTGGTGGCGGCTTCGGTGATGATCATTCTTTACATTGCCTTTGCCTTTCGGGAAGTTCCGAAACCCGCTTCGAGCTGGCGTTTCGGCCTTTGCGCCATTCTGGCTTTAATTCATGACATTTTGATCGTAGTGGGAGCCTTTTCTTTGTTTGGCCATTTTTATCAAGTCGAGATAGACTCCATGTTTGTCACGGCCCTGTTGACGATCATTGGCTTTTCGGTTCATGACACAATCGTGGTTTTTGACCGAATTCGAGAAAATTTGAAAAGAAGGATTTATCCCACTTTTTCAGAAACGGTTAATCACTCGATATTGCAGACCTTGGGGCGCTCGTTAAATACTTCCTTAACGGTGATTTTTGTTTTGTTGGCTTTGCTGCTTTTTGGCGGCCTAAGTATTCGCTGGTTTGTAATGGCTTTGCTGATTGGAGTTATTGTCGGGACATATTCCTCAATCTTTACTGCCTCTCCGATTTTGGTTGCCTGGCAGGAATGGCGAGAGAGGAAAAACGTCAAGCACCAAGTTCAAGTGGCCACATAAACACCAATACCTAATTATCGAAATTAGAACAATTGAGCCTCACCGCTCAGATTCGAGGAGCTCGAAGAGCGGGAATCCCGAAAGCTTCATTTATCTGGATTCCCAGTCAAGACGGGAATGACAACTAGAGGTAATTGCGTAACTTGTGGTTAGAATTTAGAGTTTAATTGCTTATGAAGGAAAAACGTTGGGTTATTGCTCCTAGAATCAAAGAAGATCTTGTTGATCAACTTCTTTATAACCGACAAATAACTACCGACTTGGAGAAGGAAAACTTTTTAAGTTCCATTTTTGATTTTCAAAACTTAGTTTCCCCCGATCAACTAGAAAAAGCGGTCAAGAGAGTTCGTCAGGCGATTGAAAAGACGGAACCGATCCTGATCTACGGGGATTTTGACGTTGACGGGGTGACTTCCACTGCCTTACTTTGGGAAACTCTGGTGAGATTTGGGGCGAAGGTGACTCCTTATATTCCTCACCGAGAAAAGGAAGGTTACGGCCTTTCCGAAAACGCGATCTTAGAGGCAGCCGCGGGGGGAACGAAACTAATTATCAGCGTTGATTGCGGGATCAGCGCGGTGGAAGAAGTGGCCTTGGCGGCTTCTTTAGGGATCGACGTGATTATAACCGACCATCATCACCAGCAGGAAAAAGTTCCTCAGGCTTACGCAACCGTTCACACCACTCAGTTGGCCGGAGTGGGGGTTTCTTATGAACTTTCAAAAGCAATATATGAGGAATTCAGCCAGTCTTTTCCGGAAAGCTCTTTAGATCTTGTCGCGCTGGGAACTCTGGCCGATATGGTTACTTTACTGGGAAAAAATCGAAGCTTGGCTAAACAGGGGTTGGTTCAGCTAAACAACACTCAAAGAGAAGGTTTGCGATCTTTGATCGAGACGGCGGGAATAAAGTTAGGGAAGGTCGGCACTTATGAAGTGGGCTTTGTTCTTTCGCCGCGGCTTAACGCCATGGGCCGACTGGAGCACGCTATGGATTCGCTTCGGCTGCTTTTGACTAGAAAAAAGGAGAAGGCGGACGAGTTAGCCAGGAAGCTTTCCGAGACGAATGAACAAAGGCAAAAACTAACTTTGGAAACCCTCAGTCACGCTCGGGAGATCTTTGAAAAAAATAGCCAAAGTAAAAAAATTTTGGTTTTATCCCATCAGAGTTGGTCGCAAGGAATTATTGGTTTGGTGGCGGGGAGATTGGTGGAAGAACTAAATCGCCCGGTAATTGTGGTCAGTGAAGGGAAAGAGTTTAGCAAAGGTTCGGCCCGCTCGGTGAACGGCTTTAACATTGTCGAAGCGATTTGCGGTTGTGAAGATCTTCTCGTTAGCCACGGGGGTCATCCTCAAGCGGCGGGCTTTACGATTGAGACGAAAAACCTAGCCGACTTTGAAAGACGGCTTTCTAAATGGGTGGAGGAAAAACTAAGCGAAACGGATTTACAACCTTTAGTTAAAATCGAGGCGGAGGTGACTCCGGAGAAGTTAAACTTTGAGACCTATCGACAGATCAAACAATTTGAACCTTTTGGCGTGGGTAACCCGGAACCGATTTTGGTGGGGCGAGGCTTTGAAGTGAAAGACTTTCGGACGGTGGGTGGGGAAGGGAAGCATTTAAAGCTAAAGTTGGCTAGTGAGGTGAAAGGAGCTTGGACGAGACAAGGAATTTTTGAGGCGATTGGATTTGGTTTGGGGGAGTGGTCCTTTCAGCTTCGCCCCGGCATGAAAGTCGATCTAGCCTTTGTCTTGGATGAGGATAACTGGAACGGGAATAAGAAACTGCAGTTGAAGGTTAAGGATTTGAAGTTAAGTAACTAAGATACTTCGTCGTTAAAGTTACTTCGCTAACGCTAGATTTCTCATCCCCCTTGTCAAGACTACAGGATTCGAAATGACGAAATTATCTTGCTGCTCATATTTCCCATTTGACGCCTGAGGGGAATTTGTTGGATAATAGACTAAATTATCAAGCACCAAATTCAAATAACCAAATAATACTCAATAACAAAATTCAAAATATTCAAAACCGTTTTTGGAATTTGAGTATTTGAATTTGAAATTTATTTGGTCGTTGGTGCTTAGGATCTTGGATTTATTCGTTTATGGAACGGAACTTAATCATTGAAACAATCGAAAAGGTAGGGCAGGAAGTCCTTCTCAAGGGTTGGGTCGAAAGCCGGCGGGACCATGGAAAGCTGATCTTTTTGGACGTGCGGGATCATACTGGAACTGTTCAGATGGTGATTAACCCTAAGGTTTCTGAGGAGGCCCACAAGACGGCTTCTGGCTTAAGTGTCCAAGACGTTATCTCTTTGATGGGAAAGGTCAATGCGCGCCCTAAGGGGGCGGAGAACCCCGATTTACCGACCGGTACGGTCGAGATAGAAGTTAAGAAGTTGGAAATGCTTAGTGACGCTGAGTCTTTACCTTTTGATTTTGGGGCGAGGGAACTTCCGATTAATTTAGACACCGCTCTTGACTTTCGTCCCTTGACCCTTCGCCACCCAAAAAATCAAGCGATTTTTAGAATTCAGGCGGAAATTGTCAAGGCCTTTCGAGACTTTCTGACGGAACGCAGTTTTGTCGAAATTCAATCGCCCAAAATTACCGCTGAGTCAACGGAAGGCGGGGCGAATGTTTTTCGAGTCGACTACTTTGGCCTTCCGGCTTATTTGGCTCAGAGCCCCCAATTTTACAAGCAAATTATGGTTGGGGTTTACGAGCGGGTTTTCACTATTGGCCAAGTTTACCGGGCCGAGGAACACAACACTACCCGCCACGTCAACGAATATACTAGCTTGGATCTGGAATTTGGCTTTATCCAAGATCATACCGACATTATCGATCTCGAGATTGATTTTTTGAAATACCTTTTTCCTTACCTGGACGAGACCGTCAAACCGGAAATTGAATTTTTAGGAATTAAACTGCCGACGGTGGGAGACGTACCCTCTCTTAAACTCAGAGAAGCTCAAGCGATTATCGAGCGAGAATTTGACCGGAAGGTTTCCCATGAACCAGACCTTTCCCCCCAGGACGAGCGGGATATCTGCCAGTACGCCCAGGAAAAGCTGGGGAGCGAATTTATCTTCATTACCCATCAGCCGGTAGATCATCGGCCAATGTACACCATGCCCGATGAGGCTGACCCTGGCTACACGAAAAGCTTCGATTTACTGTTTCGAGGAATAGAGATTACCACCGGCGGACAAAGAATTCACGATTACGATCAATTGGTGAGCAGCATCAAGAAACGCGGACTTTCCCCGGAGAATTTCAGCTTTTACCTGATGGCTTTTAAGTACGGCTTGCCCCCCGAAGGAGGCTTGGCGATTGGATTGGAACGTTTGACGGCCAAGATCGTAGGCGCGGAAAACGTTCGGGAGGCGACCCTTTTTCCTCGAGACGTGACTCGAATTGATTTGCCTTTAGCCAAGATCAAAAACCATGAAAAGAAAGGACGTTAAGAGGTTTAAATTTTCTCGCATACTTATTTTCCTTTCTTTGCCGGTTCTTCCCATTTTGTTTCAGATTCCCAACGGTAACCCTTACGATTCCGAGAAGCTCTTTATTCAGGAGCCTTTAGTGAATCAACTTTCCTTAGATCTTCCTTCACCCGCTCCTTATCCATCTGAACTAGAGAATGTTAGCCCGCCGAATTTAACGGCCGCTTCTGCTCTCGTGATGGATTTGGACTCGGGCCGGGTTTTATATGAAAAGGAACCTTATCTAAGCCTTCCTCCGGCCTCCACGACAAAGATAATGACGGCGGTTGTCGCTTTAGAAACCTATCAGCTTTCAGATGTTTTAACGGTCAAAAATCTGAAAGTGACTGGAAACGTTATGGGGCTAAAAGAAGGAGAAAAGATATCCGTTCAAAATCTCCTTTATGGCTTGCTGATAAAATCGGGAAATGACGCTGCTTATGTTCTTGCGGCGAGCCATCCAAAAGGATACGAGCAGTTTATTTACTCAATGAATAAAAAAGCCGAAAGTTTGAACATGTTTAATACTCATTTTAGCAATTCGTCCGGACTACCCGATAAAAATCATTACACCAGTGTCCGAGATTTTTCCTTACTGACTGTCTACGCCTTAAAGAACCCTATTATCAACGAGATGATTAAAATAAAAAAGATTACGGTTAGTAGCGTTGATAGTCAGTTCCAGCATTATTTGGAAAATACTAATCTTTTACTGGGCCACTTAGGGGTGGATGGAGTCAAAACTGGCTGGACTCAAGAAGCCAAACAGTGTTTGGTCGTTTCAGCAACTCGCGGCGGGCACCGGGTAATTGGGGTAATATTTAACTCAGAAGATCGTTTTGGCGAAGCCTCTTCACTCCTGAACTATGTATTCGCTCGTTACCGCTGGTAGGTAGATAGTGAAAGATGAAACTCGGTTATCTTGGGTAAAACCCTGGCCGGAAAAAACATAAATTGGTTGAAGGTAGTTTTGAAGGTTGCCGTCGTCAAAATAAGCCAAAGAAATATTTTGAATAGTAGCGCTAATGATATTTGGATTTTGGACTTGAACAACCACCCCCTGGTTATTTAACAGGTCATTCCAGGCCTGTTCAGGGGTTCTGATAGGATAGGTATTTGTTTCGGCCGACTCAATCGGCCAGTAAGTATAGTTTACCGAAAGAATTTTCCTTTTTTCTCCCATTGAGATTAAGGCTCTGACCAAAGCCGCTTCGGGGTTGGGAGTGACAATGGGGTATTCCTGGCCGCTATACTGCAACTTGCTCCGGAAAAACTCTAATCTAATGGCGTTGGCTTCTGAAGGTGAGTTAACCTCTTTTTCCAGGTTTTTAGAGATAGAAACGTATTTTGCAGATACAGACGCTTCTTGGAGATCTTTCGGTAGACTGACCCGTTGGCTAAGAAAGTTTTTTGCTTGAATAACCGCTGATTCAAGATCAAGTAAAGTAAGTTTGTTGGCAGAGCTGGTTTCAAGAACGGAAGAGTTAGCTTGGAAATCGTAATGATATTCAAAGTTTCCACTTATCGGGTCGATACGAAACTTTTCGTAAGGAAGACTGGGGTCCTGCCAGCGGTAATCGGTTTTAGAAACTATTTGCGGTTCGTTTTTAAAGCCAAATGAAGCGGCGACTTTTTTGGCGTTGTCCGTATTAAGAATATTTGGTTGGGGTTGAGGGACAACGTAAACAGGCAAGATGGGTGGAAGCTTGGGGAACCTACCGCTAACCGTTTCTAAGCTTAAGTTTACGTTATAAAGGTTGACCAGGGATGGGGGAAGGCTGATTTTAGGCAGCTGTCCGAAAGGAACGGTTGGTTTGGGAGGAGGGTTTGGCTTAACGGCCTCCCAGACATATAAGCCACCGCTCCATAAAATCCTAAGGAGGATTAGGCCGATAATCGCTAAAACTGACCAGCGAGCAAATTTGCGGATAAGCTCAGAAGTTTCTGATAAAGACATAAGGCAGGAACCAAAAAACAAATCAAAACGCATTATAAATGCACTTGACGTACCGACAATTCAAGGATTGGATTGTCTGATAGATTAGGTTGAGTATAACATCTAGGTATGCTAAAATTCAAGGTATGTTTAGAACTAGATTCGCGCCTTCTCCAACCGGGGAGCCGCATATCGGGAATATCCGGACAGCTTTATTTGAATATCTTGCCGCCCGTCACCAAGATGGTAAGTTTGTTTTGCGGATTGAAGATACGGATAAAAGCCGGGAGGTGCCGGGGAGCAAAGAAAAAATAATGTTGGGGTTGAGTTGGTTAGGTTTGGCTTGGGATGAGGGCCCAGAGGTTGGCGGGCCGTATGGACCGTATGTTTCGTCTGAAAGGCTGGATCTTTATCAAAAATTGGCTAAGGAACTAGTGGAAAAGGATTGGGCCTACTATTGTTTCTGTTCTCCCCAAAGGCTTGAAGAAGTCAAAAAAGCTCAAGTGGCTAAAGGAGAAATTCCTCGTTATGATCGGCACTGTCGAGCCCTTTCTCGTGAAGAATGCCAGATTCGGTTAGATAAAGAAGAAAAGGCAGTGATTCGATTAAAAGTTCCGGAAACGGGGGAGATCAGTTTTGACGATATTGTTCGAGGAAAAGTCACTTTCCAAAATAAAGACATTGATGATCAAGTTCTTCTCAAATCCGACGGTTACCCGACTTATCACCTGGCGGTGGTTATTGATGATTATTACATGAAAATAAATTACATTATTCGGGCCGAAGAATGGCTCCCTTCAACGCCTAAACATCTCCTACTTTATCAGGCATTCAATTGGGAAATTCCTTATTATGCCCATTTGCCGATGGTTTTAGGTCCGGATCGAGCCAAACTTTCCAAGCGCCACGGGGCGACCTCTTTACTGGAATATCGCGATAAAGGTTACCTGCCGGAGGCGATGATTAACTTCTTAGCTCTTTTAGGCTGGTCGCCGAAAGACGGGCGAGATTTATTGACCAAAGAAGAGTTGATCAGGGAATTTAGTTTGGATCGGATTCAGAAAAACCCGGCTGTTTTTGATAAAGATAAATTGGACTGGTTCAATGGCCAATACATCCGTAAACTCGAGCCACAAGAACTTTCAGAGCGTCTGAAGCCTTTTATTCCCGCTGATTACGACAAAGAGTTGGTCAAGAAAGTAGTTCCGCTAATCCAAGATCGCTTGGTGACGCTGAAGGATTTTGCTGCCCTTACCGACTTTTTCTTCGTGGAGAAGTTGGAATACGATAAGAAGTTGTTAATCCAGAAGGGAAAAACGGTGGAAGAAGCGAAAGAAGGGTTGGAAAAAGCGGTTGAGTTGGTTGAAAAATCTGCTTGGGAGCACGACGCGCTTGAATCAGCCTTTCGAAGTCTGGCGGAAGAATTGGGTTGGAAAACTGGCGAATTATTTATGGCTTTACGGGTTGCCCTGACCGGCCGCACAGCGACGCCGCCTTTGTTTGAGACGATGATAGTTCTTGGCCGGGAGAAAGTAGTGAAGAGGCTGAAGGAAGCCGTGGGGAAGTTAGCTGAATAATTGGGTAAATTTCTCTCTTTCTTCCTCCGGCAATTCTTTCCATAACTCCTTTTCGAACTTTTGGCTTTGTTGGTACAATTCATCTTCAAGCTCTCTTGGCTGAAGATGGAAATGAAGATGGTTAACTTTGACCCAGCCGGGTTTGAGGAAAGGCCGGTAATTTGACCTGATGTCGCAACCGGTGGAGAATTTGGCCAAAACTGTTTCTTGCATTTTAATGACCGCGTCAAATATTTCCCGACGTTCTTCTTCGGATAGCTCCGAAGCTTTTTCCATGTGTCTTTTGGGAATGATGAGTAAATGACCTGGGACCAGACGGGGATTACTTAAGGCGACATAGTAGGTTTTACCCTCTTGGACAATCCTAGTTTTTTCTTCATCGATATCACAAAAAGGACAATTCATGATTAGATTATATCACGGTTGTAGATTATTTATTGTAGGGACGGAAGATTTTCCGCCCCTACGAGTCGGATTTGTCTTTAGCCTCAAAATCGGATATAATAGACAGTTAAAAGTGTAAGATGCAAAGTTAAAAGTTGATGAGTCAACATGACTAATAAGACCTATCCAATTTTTAATTTTTAACTTTAAACTTTTAACTGTTTCGTTGCGGGATCGTCTAGTGGTAGGACATCGGGTTCTGGCCCCGGCAACCTAGGTTCGAATCCTAGTCCCGCAGCCACTATTTCGTTTTTTTTTGATAAATTTAACATCAAGTCAATTGACATCTTGCACTCAAAAGATAATAATAATTTCAGTGAGTATAAATAAAGGATTGATAAACGTTTCAAAAAAACTCATATTTTTGTTTGTTGTAATTGTATTGTCTCTCCTTGCTCTTCTATTTTATATAGCGAGCTTTAACACTAACCATTTTAGAAATTACGCTGAGTGGAAAGAGTACACAAATCCAAGGTTCGGCTATTCCTTCAAATACCCACCAGACTGGGAACTCGAAGCTGAACCAGGTGCATCAGAACAGGTAATCCGGGTTAAGAAAGGACCCTACTCTCTAAGTATATATTCGGGAGAGAGTAGAACCTTTGCCGGAAACGGTGGAAGAGTTTTAAAATCTGACCAAGTATTAGTTGGTGAAAAAAATTTCGAAAGAAAAAGATATCAAGGATTATTCTCAATAATAGAGCTCACAAGTGAAACAAAAATAAATCAGATTTTGCTTTGGTATACAGAAGGGGAGATGGACAACAAAAACGAGGAGATTTATAAAACAATCCTTTCCTACTTTAAGTTTTCCAAATAAACACATTTTACGCTAATTCCCGCTACAAGTATTACTCATTTTTCGAAATTTATCTTTTCCTATAAAAAGAGTGATTTAGTAAACTGTAATAATTTCAGTAAAGAATTAAATAAACAACCGAGCTTTAAAGAAGCTCTTCAAGAAACAGATTTAGAGTATCAAGTTGCTCCTGCGATTATTGAAGCTAGAGTGAAAAAAGGATTAACTCAAGAATCTCTAGCCGAAGCAATGCATACTAAACAATCAGTAATTTCTCGTATAGAGGACGCTAAAACAGTCCCCTCACTTTCTTTCCTTAAACGATTAGCGCATGTTCTAAACGCATCGCTTCAAGACCAATTAAATTTTAGACAATAGTGAGTAGACTAGTGGGGCAAAAAGACCAATCATTGGTTCTAAGCGTGTTGACTATAGCCAGCCATTCGATTCGTGCATTAAAAGTGCGCTCATTCATGGTCATAATCATTCGATTCACTCCGCTCGCTCATGGCTTTCAGCCAAAAATTAGCCAGAGGCTGTTCTTTGGGTAACCAGGTGATAAACCTCATTTTCAAGGACCGTCCCCTAAGTCCTCTACCGAGCGTAGTGCTAATACCAATTTGGTGTAAGTTTTGTTAACATATAGTTATGACGGAGAAATTAGGTACTTGTGTTATCGTTTTAAGTAAGGATAAACAGAAAGTTTTGCTTGGGAAGAGGCTTAACTGTTATAAAAGTGGCCACTATGGTTTGCCGGGTGGCCGCGTAGAAATAACAGAGCAAATCTTTGAATGCGTAAAAAGGGAATTATTGGAAGAAACAGGGCTTACCGCTAACTCTGTAGAGTATCTAGGGGTAATTCGGGAGTTACAAACTGATTATAGTTTTGTTCACTTCGCGTTTGTTTGTCATGATTTTTCTGGAGAACCGTTCGTACCTGAACCAGATAAATGCGAGGCCTGGGAATGGTTCACCCTAGAAAAGATTCCTCAGAATATCTTACCTGGGCATATCGCCGCCATTGACATCTTCTT
The DNA here is from genome assembly GCA_020060105.1 of Candidatus Woesebacteria bacterium. GTDB lineage: Bacteria > Patescibacteriota > Microgenomatia > Woykebacterales > 2-01-FULL-43-14 > JAGVAV01. Next base: position 29,946 of record JAGVAV010000019.1, read on the forward strand.
GAACCCCCACTTTCCTCCGATTCGAGATATCTCTTCTTAGAAGATCAGTATCCGATCGTTTCTAGTGGAAAAAAACACCGTCCTAAACGACGGTGTTTTTTTTGTCTGAAGGCTCTATTTTTCCAAGTCGGAACAAATCAATTTGCGGATTCCTCTACCTTTTCACGGAAGCTGGCAGAGGGAGTTGCTTCCGAACCATGGTTAAGTGTTATCCTGAAAGTGCCCCGAAGTTGAGCAATGTCATGGCGAATTTTTGCAAATTCGGCTCGAACTTTAGCTAACTCTTTTCGAACTTCCGTAAGGACGGCTTGAGGGTCTTGGGTTTGGCTGTTAATGCTCTCAAGTTTAGTTTTAACTCCGGAAAGAGTAGTTTCGACGGTGTTTAATCGTTCGTTGATACTGTCAAGATTTTCTTGAAGCTCCTTTGTATCCTTGCCCTGGGACTTCAGTTCATTAATCAGACTTTGCACCTTTGGGGTTAACCCTTTAATCTTAGTTAAGAGTGACTCCAAGCGGCTGACAGCAAACGTTAGATTAGCTTTAGGCATCAAGGCTTGACGGCCTTTCTTTTCTTGAAACATCTGCTGAAGACCTCGAATCGCCTCTTCGTCTTTTCCTAGAGCTAACTTTTCTTTCACCTGATTTATTTCGTTAAGGGCCTCTTGAATTTCTTTAGTCAGCCGGGACTTTTCTTGTTCCGTTAAACGTTCATCTCCTTGAATCCGCTCTAAAATTCTCTTCAACTGATCTGCTCCCTTAAGGAGAATATGCCCGGTTTGACCTCTCAAACGACCCACTTCCTCAAGAGCAATTTTTCCGGAAGGACTAGAAGAATCCGAAGCTTGTTTTAACTGTTTGAACGATTCCCCAATACCCTTTAAGTTTTCAAACATCTTCTTCTGTCCAAGACCCTCTTGAGCCAAAGCCAGTCCGCTCGACGTGAAAATCAAGGCGCCGACCGTCAGAAAAACCAAGAAATGCTTTTTCATTTGTCACCTCCTTCAATCTTTAAATTCAAAAAGAGAAACATTTATCGAATTCTCAATATCTTTCTCCGCCTGGCTGAGATCTTCCTGAATTATCCGTTCCGTTTTCTCTAACTCCCGGTCAACATTTCCAGTAGTAATTACACTGACAAAACCCCCTTCCTCCGGCGAATGAGAGACGTCTTTTCTTTCTTGGGGAGCCTGAGCCAACTGATTAGTGGGTTGAGGTAGAGAAGGAACTTTCAGATAGTTTAGTCCCCCAATTATGCCAAGACCTAGCACTAAAAATAAACCTAAGGACAAAGCTGCTTTTAACGGCCATTGTTTAAACATTCCCAAAGATCCTCCAAAGATAGTTTGAGAATGGTTAGCCTCGACGGAAGTGGGCGGCTTACTTAAAGGCAAGCGCATTAAAACCTTTTCCAGCGAACTTTTTGAGGGAATCAGATTCGCTCGTTCCGCTTCAAGGCGAGATAAAGTCGGTAATAACTCGATCAATTCTTCCCGAAACTCGGGAAAAAGTTCGGCCACTTGAGTATCGGATTTTCCTAACTTCTTTAAGCTGATTGCTTTTTCTAAGACCAATTCAAAATCATCTTTCATAGCTTAGACCACCCCCAAGCTTTTCAACTTCTCTTTTAACTCTTTCAAAGCTCGGCATTGGATTTGCCTGACCGCTTCCTCACTTTTACTAATAACTTGAGCGATCTCCCGGTTTGACAAATCACTGATAAATTTTAGAATCACGACTTCTTGTTGAACCTCGTTCAAACTTTGGATTGCCTGACGTACTGAAGCCGCTTTCTCATCTTTCAATATTTTTTCTTCCGGACCGTCTTGTCCATCCGTTAAAGGAATAAATAAAAATCGGCTGTTTAGGGAAACTTCTTTTTTCTTTCGCCAGTGGTCAATAACGCAGTTTCTAGCTACCGTGAAAAAGTAAGCTAAGATTTCCCGGTTTCTTTCTTGGTACTTGTCCAGGGAATAGTAAACTTTCAAAAAGACGGTGCTTGTCAGATCTTCAGTCTCCTCCCTGTTTTTTACCCGCAGGTAAATGTAGCGATAAACGGGGAGATAATACATTCGATAAAGGCTTTCAAAGGCCTCCGTTTCTCCTTCCTTGGCTCTCTTCATCAATATTTTCGGATCGGTTTCAGTCAAACCAAATTTGGTTTGATCTGCCTGGTCCTGATTAGACCGAGATTGAGTCCCCATCATAAATTAGTAACGGTAAACCTCCATTTTTGTGACAGACTTTCTAAACGTGATTAAGTATATTACAAAGAAAAAAATTTTGACGGGTTGGCTGTTATCAGAAGAGTAAAAAGGTTATTCTTAGGTCAAAAAACCTATAATTGACTGATGGTAAGTTTTTTGGTAGAATTTATGCCCAAACAAACCTGAAAGGAGTAGTGATGGATCAGCAGAGATGTCCTTGTGGGGTAAGGCTGCAAAGATTTATCGTTAGAGTCGGCGAAGACGGAAAAAGATTCGAGGTAGCGCCTTTTGATCCTCAATTAGATTCTGAAGGGGAGTTTGAGCAGTACGGGCTCTGGGCAGAAAGTGTCTCAGATGCAAGTCGCCACGTGAATACTCTAGATTTGGGACGACACGATGTCTTAGGCCCATTTGGCGTGACTCTGCGAAGAGGAGATCACGGCTGGATTGAGTTGAGTAGTCTCAGTAGCCTGAAGGTTCGGCAGATACCTCAACTTGGCCAGCCTTTATGGGTTGAAACTAATAAAGGGACTGTAATTGCTTGTGGTCAAGTGCTCGGGTGTCGGTACCTAGCTCTGTGGCCAGAGGAGGAAGGGGTGGCCTTTCGGGTGGAGACAACCCTCTACCCAGAAGGATTGGTGGTGAGAGCGGCTGACGAGATTCAAGTACCCCAATTGTTCCCTCGAGCAACTCTCGGTTTGGATAAGTATGCCCGAGATCCCCGCTTTCCAGATGGGAGCTAGAGAGGGGGCATCGCTTCTTTTACTTTAGCCAATAAGGGCCTATTTTCGCCTTCTTTGGACAACCACCAGGAAGGCGATTTCTTTACGTGAATAGCACACCCTCCAGGTGTGTTTTTTCAGGTGTGTTTTTTAAATTTTAGGGCGAAGATTTTCTAGCTAGATTGAAGCTAGAAAGAGTCTTTGTTTAGAAAAGAAAAAAGTTTTACTTATCTTTCATTGTAGTTGGGGGAAGTGTTGGCGCAGGAGCAAAACGCTTTCTTGTTTATCCTTTACTTCCAGCATGATGTCCAAATCCAGATCTTTTACCTTTCTATAAAAGCTCTTAAACTCAATTAGATTAATCTTTTCAGAGTGCGCCCCTTTATTTTTCTTAGGATCTTGATTTGAATAATGAATTTCTTGCCTTTCGCTCGCGCCCCAAGTTTGTCGATGAAGTAAGATAACCTTCCTGAGCGAGAGGTTTTCTAAACTTGGCAGTATTTGCTGATGAAAAATATCTAAAACTGAGGGAACATGTGTCTTAGTCGAGACGCTTAGTATGTCCTTAGCGTTAAATACTTTTTCGTCGTTTTCTAGCGCTAATCTCCGATGAATTTTTGTCGGCAGATCATTAATTCTTTGCACTAATACGTTCATTGACTTTTCTTTATCTCCATAACCTCCTCCACCGTGGATGACAATTCTGTGCTGAAAATCTAGCTCCATCAAATCTAGAACTTGAGCATGGTAGTCAAGATCAGCTAAGCTATTTTGCAGATGATTAGGGTTGGGGGTATTGAGGGTGGTGTACTGCCCTGGATGCATAGAGACTTTTAACTGGTTGTCTCTAATGATTTGTCCGATTTTTTTAAAGTCATCTTTTAAAACCGTTTTCCAGCAACCTTTATTTACTGGGTGAGAGGCAAAAGGGATTAACCCAGAGGAAATTCTGAAAATCTTAATGAGATGCTCGGCGTTCCAGTTAAGAGTTTTTTCAAGGTTTAGAAGATTTACCTTTGAATACTGAATCATCTTTTCTTCACTATAAGAAGATATTCTGAAGGTTTTACCTGAAGTAGCTAATCTTGTATTTAATCCGACGTATCCTAAACGAATCATCGTAACTATTTATAATCGGATTAAAGATTAACGACAATAGTCAAACTTCTCTAAAGTCAACTCCCAAGGGCTTTAAGTCGCGGTAATGAGTTTAAAATTTTAGTTGGCTTTGTTGCCACCCGCTTGGTAATAGCGACCAATTAATATTATAATGCTAGGTATGCTGCTAGATTTATTTAACAGTTGGCAATTGAACTTTATTGGTTATCTGATTTGCGCGGTTGTTTTTAATCAGTTTTACAAACTTTCCCTTAGAGAAGTAAAGCGGGACGGGGCGGTGACGATACTACTGCAAGCGATAGCCGGATTGAGTGTTCTAATGCTAGCGCCTCTTTTTCCGCTCAATTTTCCTTCGGAGCCAAGATTTTACCTTCTTCTTGCCGTCGCTTGCGTATTTTACGCGCTTAGCGACAGGCTTCAAACAACTACAAGGAAAAATCTCGAAGTCTCCACTTACTCGATACTCAACCAACTTTCCTACGTTTTCCTCATTTTTATCGGCATTGCTTTCTTTGGTGAAGCGGCTCTTCTGAATAAATTTATCGGTGCTTTCTTAATCATTGGCGGAAACGCCCTGATATTTTACAAAAAAGGTTTTCAGACTGACAAGTATGCCTTGCTGACAGTTTTGGCCAGAATAATTTTTTCCATCGCCATCTCAATCGATATTGGCATATCCAAGCAATTCAACTTGCCTATTTACATCATGATTACCTTACTCTTACCCGCATTTTTCATTATGACGGTGGAGAAAATTAATCCTCTTTATTCAATACGCGAGATGCGCGACGGAAATAAGCTGTTTTTAATCATCACCGGCTTGGCCTGGGGAACGGCCATCTTTTTTCTTCTTCGAGCGTTTCAACTTGGAAAGGTCACGGTCGTGGGACCGTTGCAGGGAGTCTTAGTTTTAGCCAATGTTGTCGCGGCGTACTTGTTTCTTCGAGAATCTGATAATCTGAAAAGAAAGATTATTGCCGCCGCTTTGGTGATTGTGGGAATTTATACCATAACGGCTTTTTAAAAGAGGCTTGTTGTAGGTATCACACCCTCCGGGTGTGTTAGGTTGACACCTGTTCTTTTATCTTGTAATGTTAGTTTATGGCAACTAATAGGAAGATAGTTTTTAGAAACGAAGATATATACCATGTCTTCAATCGAGGAGTTGAGAGGCGAGTTGTTTTTATTAACAATAAAGATCTTGAAAGAGCTAGAAATTTAATCAAGTTTTATCGCCATCAGGAAGTTCCCGTTCGGTTTTCTCAGGTATACAGGCAGCCTGTAGATATTAGACAGCAGATCCTAAGTGATTTATATAAAACCCCTCGGTTGGTTGATATTTTGGCTTTTTGTTTAATGCCAAATCATTTCCATTTTTTATTAAAGCAAAACTCGGAAAGAGGCGTTCCAACTTTTGTTGCTAATTTTACAAATGCGTACACAAAATATTTCAATACTAAACATGAAAGAACAGGCCCTTTGTTTGAAGGCGTTTTTAAGGCAGTTTATGTTGAAAGTGACGAGCAATTAGTTCATCTTTCGAGGTATATTCATCTAAATCCGGTTGTTTCAAGTGTAGTCAAAGATAGCCAACTAAGTGATTATGCTTGGTCTTCCTATCCTGAGTATTTATCTTTATCGAAAGATGCTATCATTCAGAAAGAAGTAATCTTAAACATGTTTAAGACGGTTGATAGTTATCGAGAGTTTGTCGGTAGTCAAATAATGTATGGAAAACAGTTAGATTCTATCAAGCAGTTGACACTGGAATAAAAGAAGAGGTGTGAAGCTATACCACCCTCCGGGTGTGCTTATGGTGCCTATGGAAAAAAGAATTTTAGATCACTATCTTCAGTTCGGAGAATATACAAACCCTGGTTTGTATAAAGAGATATTACAGAAGAATTTGCCAGAGAATGTTCGCGAGATTGGACTTTTAGTCAGGAAACAGCTTGTCCACCGCTCGACTCTAAAAAATGGAAACACAGGTTCGAATAAAGACTTAAGATATGGGGATATGACTAAGGTTCCTTGGTACAGGCAGGCAGAGGATGATGTTTTTCCGACTGCTTCCGCTATGCTGGCAGAACTTTTCAGAAGAGACCCGAGAGGTTTTATTTCGGATCGAGTGGTTGAAGATAAACTTATCCTCACTTGCAGATTTACGGCTATTTTAATGGCCTCGATTTTAAAGGCTAAAGGCGTACCAACACGCGTTAGGTCAGGTTTTGCTTCCTATTTTATGGTGGAAGGGTTGGAGGAAGGCACAAGCGATGATCACTGGATTAACGAATACTGGGATGAAAGTAAGTCACACTGGGTAACAATCGATGCCGATGGGTGTTTAGAGGGATATCTTAACTTTGATCCTTTTGATCTACCCAGCGGGACCTTTGATTTTTCAGCCGACGCCTGGATTGCCGTAAGAAGAGGAGAGGTTGAAGGAAGTCACTTTAAGGATGCTGCCGGGTTCGAAGGGTTAATAACGATTGGTTGGGAACTATTTCATGACTTCCATTCCCTGATGAATAATGAAATTATCTATCAGCAAGGACCATCATTCGGGTGGGGCCGGATGGATAAATTAACGGAGAGTGAATTAGAAGAAATAGATAAGCTGGCAAAATTAATGCAAAATCCCGATGTTAATTTTGATAAGTTAAGAGAAATTTGGGAAACAAACAATAAGTTTAGGATTCTTAAAGGCGGGTTATTGTAGTTAATAACCTCTAACACAAAAATCAACCCAAGGATGTGACGTTGAGCAACCTAAGCTGAGAATGGCATGTGGTATAATGTGGAGAGGTTTGGGGGAAAGAAGAAAGGAGAAAATTATGGTATTGAGGAGCCTTCAGAAGAGGAGGTTCGTTTGTCCAAAGTGCCGAGTCACTCTCACGGTGCTTGACAATCCCAAAATCGCTCGACCGATTACCAAACCCAAGTGCCAGTTTTGCAGCACAGTAATGAGTCCGGTCGTGACCTCTCGCGAAGTAGGAGAAGACGTTATCTTCGAATTGTTTCCCCAGAGGGCTTCTCTCGGATGGTTGGTCGATAATCTAATCTCTAATCTAGCCTCCAAGGCATTTGACTTGTGGGCTAAATGGCGCGCTAGAGACTGATCAATCCTATAGTGCTTGACAAAAAAAAGCAAAGGTATGCTATAATGGTTAGCATTGATTTAATAAGGAGAGACAAGTGAAATATCTTGTTTAGGTAAGCTGCAGGGAGAACTTCCCCGCAAGGGTCGCAGCTTACCAGAAACTTAGGAGTTCTCCCCGAGAAAGGGGCCCTCGGATCGAGGTCTCTCAGGTAACCAAAGTTTCGCCTTTAGCCCTGACGTTCGGAAGCGCGGGTAAGAAGTTTGAGCTCACTTCTTTATCCAGAGCCTGCCAGGGCACAGCGGCAGCGGCCGCTTGATCTAGCAGGGCCCAGTTTGTCTTGGTGCTCTGCGGGGCGACTTGTGGGGTTATCTGTCAGAGGGTGGATGACGATCTTGATGTCTTCGGACGTTGAGAGCCGCCCTCTTTCTTTTTCTTCAAAATTTTTCTTCCTCAATTTTAAAAAACCATAATTACTTAGGTTTGAAGCCATTTAACCCCGGGGGTTAGAAGAGTATCAGAAGAGGGAATGGACTTGATCATTCGAGTTAGGGTATGATTAAAACCGGGTAAAATATGTTAAAGAGCTTAAAGCAATGAGCGGAATCATTCTTCAAGTGGAAAATTTGGTTAAAAGATATGGTCTCTTTACGGCCGTGGACGGGGTCTCTTTTGCCGTGCCTAAAGGAAAGGTGGTTGGTCTTTTGGGGCCAAACGGAGCCGGGAAAACGACCACTATTCAGATGCTTCTAGGGGTAACTCTTTCCGATGGGGGAACGGTGAAGTACTTCGGCAAAGATTTTGCTAAAAATCGTCAGTATTGCCTTCAGCGGATAAATTTTTCTTCTTCCTTTAATACTTTGCAGGGAAGGATTTCGGTTTGGGAAAATCTTTTGGTTTTTGCTTATCTTTACAGTCTCAAGAAACCTAAAGATAAGATTTTGGAATTATCTGATTATTTTGAAATCACTCATCTTCTTTCTCAAAGATTTTGGGACCTTTCGGCGGGGCAGAAAACCAGGGTTAATCTGGTTAAGTCCCTTCTTAACGATCCGGATATTATCCTGATGGATGAGCCAACCGCTTCTTTGGATCCGGATATTGCCGATAAGACTATCTCTTTAATTGAAAAACTAAAAGAGTCCCGGGAATTATCCTTGCTTTACACCAGTCATGACATGGCTGAGGTGACTCGGGTTTGTGACGAGGTAATCTTTTTAAATCGGGGGAAAATTATTGCGCATGACACTCCTTTGGGTTTAACGAAACGGATCTCCAACGCGACTCTAAAGATTACTTTTGACGGTCCAAAATCCCTGGTTGAAGATTTTCTTAAAAAACGCAACCTATGCTTTTCTTTTCACGATCCTCATGTGGTGAATATTGATACGGAAGAAAAACTGATTCCGGAAACCATCTTTGGTTTTAGCCAGTTGCCAATCTTAATTACGGATATCGAGATCAAGAAACCGACTCTTGAAGATTTCTTTTTACAAACTGCTCGGGGGAGCCTGGATGTCGCTAACTAGAATAAAAGCTATTTTGAGCCAAGAATTATTTATCACCAAAAGATCGCTGGAAGTGATTATGGACTTGCCGGTCTTTTCTATAATTTCGATTGTCGTTTTTGGCTTTATTTCTCTTTTTCTGGCCGGAACGGTCGAATCAGAGATTGCCTATTATCCTTTGGTGGGGATAATCTTGTGGGAAGTGGTTCGGATTGCTCAGTACTCGATGTCGGTGGGTAGTCTTTGGAACGTTTGGTCAAGAAACTTAAGCAACATGTTCATTACCCCTATCTCCACGGCTGAATACCTGATTGCTTACATGATCTCCGGAACAATTAAAGCCCTGGTCGCTTTTCTTCTTGCGTCGGTCATTGCCAAGCTTGTCTTTGACTTAGACATCTTAAGTTTAGGACTGTTTAACCTAAGCGTCTTTTTCTTAAATCTGATCATTTTTGCCTATTCCGCCGGGATTATCATCCTTGGCTTGATCTTTCGTTTTGGAACTCGAATCTCCGCTCTGGCCTGGGGACTGATCTGGCTTTTTCAGCCCTTAACCGCGGTCTTTTTTCCGGTAAAATTATTACCGCCGTTTCTCCAACAGATCGCCTATCTGCTGCCTCCAACCTATATTTTTGAGTCGGCTCGAGGGGTTTTGAGCGGGCAGCCCTTAAACTGGAATTATTTAGGGGTGGCCTTTGTCGAAAACGTCCTCCTTTTTGGCCTTTCTCTTTGGCTCTTTTCATTAATGTTTCGGAAATCTAAAGAGACGGGCCAGTTTGTCCGAAACGAAGGTTAAGTGTAGCAGTGATAGAATAACGCTAATTAAAAGACCTGTTTTGCAGATTAGAGAGAGTGGTAAAAATGTTTAAAAGGGGTTTAGAATGAAAGAAGAAGGGTAGCTATAGGGCTTTACTTTTCCGTCCCATCCCCAGTCGCTCGAGGTTGCCTCGACGTCGTCCGAATCGATTATCCCGTCCGCCCCTTTTGAGGCGACTTCGTAAATACGATCATATAAATCATCCCCAACCGTCATTTGGTAACGGCCGGCAACGGTCTGGATATCAACGATATTAACCAAATTATTAAAATCAAAGTCGGTTTTATGCCACATCAGGTTGGGATGGACTTCTACGTTGAACAATCTGCCGTTTTCATTCCTTTCAAGGATTACCGCCACGTCTGGCATTTTATCAGCTCGGTTAAAGCTGCCTGAGGCGATGATGGTGGCTTTTGGTTTGGAGGTGGGGATTTTACGAATCTCAAAGCTTCCTAAGCCATTGTTTTTAAAGAAGATAACGCTGCTGCTAACAAGGGAAGTGGCGATTAAATCTATATCCCCGTCTCTATCTAGATCAGTCGAGTCAAGGCCGTAAGTAATTTCGCCAACGTCAATTTTTTGGACGGTGAAATTCGGGAAGTAGTTGTAAATGATGGTCACGTGATTAGCTCCTTTATTGGCGGTAGCAATATCGATACGGCCATCCTTATTAAAATCTCCAGTGTTAACAGTTACGGATTCTTGTTGTTCTCCGGGTACCACAACCGTGATTTTATTTGTCAAATCAAATTCTCCTAAACCTTTGTTTAAGAAAATATATTGATTATTCATGACACCATTGTTAGCAAAGGTAAGGTCCATGTCCCCGTCGTTGTCTAAATCCGCAACCGCCACATCCCAAAGATCGTCGTTAAGGTCTTTAGGTAAAATGACATCAACACCAGCTTCGTTAAATCTTCCTGCTTGAGGGTCCCAATATCTTAGGTGAAATGCCGGGTGTGAATCTGCTACGAAAACAATGTCTTGATAGCCATCTTTGTTAAAATCCGCTCCCTTAATCGAGACCGGGTCTGGCTTGCCTTTTAATGTTTGGACTGATCTAAATCCTTTAAAAGAGGCACTTGCGCTACTCGTCTCATTGACTAAAAACTCAATTACAGAATCTTGGTTCCCGCCAGGCGGCATAAGATTACCCCGAACTAGATCGTCGTATCCATCACGGTTAAAATCATAAGCGTAGAGTCCCTGAGGTTGGAAGATTTCTTGAGAGTAGGCCGGCTTGAAGTAGCCGTAACCGTCGTTTAGGAAGACATAAACTTTATTGGCGAAGGTGTCTCCAACTACCAAATCTGTAGCTCTATCGTTATTGAAGTCCCCGGTTTTGATATTATAGAAACTTACGGGTTCCTCTATTGTTGATTCTGTCGTAAGCGAAGCCTCGCTTTTCAAGTAAGTTGGTTCTTGGACGCGACTGACGAAAATGGCCAAACTGGCGACTAAAAAAGCTAAAGTTAAAGAGGAAAGGACCCCAAATTTTTGATGCGGCGGCAGCAGATTCATTAGTTACTCCTAGTATCTATCTTACACGAGGAAAGGCTACCTGTCAATCAAGGCCTTGTCTGGTAAAGATATGGAAAGAGTCAAACACCTTTTGAAAAAGTTACCATACATTTGAGACAATAAGGTTAAAAGAGTATATAATCAAATTATGAAAAGAATCAGTTTTGCCGTTACTTACCGGGTTGAGGCCATAATTCTTGACTTTTTGGTTTCTAAGCTTCCGAAGTGGGTTTCGCCCGATCTTTTGACGCTGACAGCTTTCCTCGCCGCTCTTTTTGGCGGTTTATTTTATATTCTGGCCGGAGAGAACCTTTTTTATTTGCATTTAGTTAGTTTAATGGTTATTCTTCATTGGTTCGCCGACAGTCTCGATGGGCGGGTGGCCCGTTACCGCAAGGTCCCTCGGCCAAATTACGGCTACTTTGTCGATCACATTTTAGACTCAGCTTCCACGATTTTATTCCTTGGCGGCCTTACCGTCTCGGCCGTTACTAGCACTTCGGCTTGGCTCTGGGTTGGGGTTTTGTACTTACTGATGATGATTCACATTTTCTTAAAGGCTCGGGTTTTTAACACTTTTCAATTATCTTTAAGCGCCATGGGCCCAACAGAAGCCAGGATCGGCTTGATTTTGGTTAATACCCTAACCTTTTTCTTTGGTTCCTTTTCCCTAACCTTTTTAGATGTTATCGTAAACTTTGTCGACATTGTTGGCCTAGTGGCGGCAGGAGGGATCCTGGCGGTTCTCATTCCCGATGTTATTTATACTTCGGTTAAGCTAAACCAGATCGATAGGAAGAAAATTTAGATTTGAGGAGTTAGTAAATTATGAAAATTGAGAAAAAAGTTTGGCCGCAGTATTTTCAGAAGATCTTAGAAGGGGTTAAGACTTTTGAGTTGAGACTGGCGGACTTTGATTGCCGACCCGGGGATATCCTAATGTTGAAAGAGTGGGATCCCCAGACTGGAAAATATACTGGCCGGACCCTGGAGAAAGAGATTACTTACGTTGTTAGGACTAAGGAGGTCGGTTTTTGGTCGGAGAAAGATGTTGAAAGTTACGGTTATCAAATAATCTCCTTTAGGGACAACTAAAAAGCGCCCCAGGGTGGCAGCTTGGTGACGAGAAACTTTGGTATAATGAAAAGTATGGAAAGGCTTGCCCACTTGGAAACGGTTCTATTGATAGTTTTCCTCATTGCCTTAGCGTTTCTCGGTCGATCTGAGAAACTCCTCGCTCAGTCAAATCCTGGGCAAAAGGTAAATGCCCCTTACTTTTCCGGTAACATTTCTTACGCCGAGGCGGCCGTTTTTTGGTTTGGCAGAGTGACGCCAAGTGAAAATCATGTCGACGTGCGAGTGGGCTACAACGAGAGTAAGCTTCTTGTTAATGTCGCCATCTTTGACCGGCGGCTTTGGTACGATCAAATTCCTTCCGCAACCGACCTGACGAACTGGGACGCCGTTTCGCTTTACCTAAACCTTCGCGGAAATACCGGCGAAAGGCCTCAGGAGGATACTTACCGGTTTGATGGTCAGTTGAACTGGTGGGAGAGTCGAGAAAATTACCAAGCCGCTTATCAAGGGGACGGTTTGGGCTGGTTGGTCTCGGACGCGTCTTTTAGCGCGGTTTCCGGTTGGCGGGGAAACGCGCCAAACGATGATCAGGATGATCGGGGTTGGGTCCTGACTTACCACCTTCCTTTCTCTTCTTTTGGACTTTCCGGACCGCCCCCTTCCGGGACGGTTTGGGGAATGGCTATGACCGTTTATGATCGAGACGGGACGGAAGGTATGGTTACTCCCAGTAAGAGCTGGCCGGAAGTCTTTGAGCCGAACAGACCGACTACCTGGAATCAGTTTTCGTTTGGTCTGCCTGTTTTTCAGTTTCCTCCGGCTGTTTCCACTCAATCAGCGATAATTCGAGATAAACTTAACGGGGCGGTGGTACCCGACGCGATGGTGGGGGGAGGAACGGTTTGCGGAGACGGTTTGGATTTTTGGACGCAGTGGGGCGAAGCCAATTACTCAGGCTACACTTACGTCAATGTTCAAAATCAAACCGACGTGGCGGACTGGCCCTGTTTTTCCCGCTATTATCTCGCTTTTCCTCTTTCTTCCCTGCCTTTCGGAAAAGAGATTGTTTCTGCCAGGCTGACTCTACATCAATTTGGTAATTCAGATCCTAGCCAGGCCCAGCCGTCCCTGATTCAGATTTTTAGGGTTGGGGAAGACTGGGATGAGGGAACCATTAACTGGAATAATTCTCCATTAGCTTTGGAAAACGTCAGCCAATCCTGGATTGATCCATTGACGGAGTCGGTTCCTTGGCCGGGAGCTCCTCGCCATTGGGACGTCAGCGCCGCCGTTTCTCGGGCTTATCAATTAAACGAACCCTTGAGATTAGCCCTTTATTCGGCCGATTCAGCTTATCATAGCGGCAAATATTTTGTTTCCTCCGATACCGGGGACTGGAACGAGGTTGGCCGACCGACCCTGGAGGTGGTTTACGGCGATCCTGCCAGCCCCGAGACTTTTCCGGACGTTAATCGAGATGGGGTGGTGAATGGGTGGGATTTTGTTTCAACCAGTCATTCTTTCGGAACAGCTCTAAATGAGCCTGGCTTTAATCTGGAAGTAGATTTTAATTCAGACGGAAGAGTGGATCATTTAGACGTCAACCTTCTTTTAACAAATTGGCGAAGAGAAACATTGTAAGATCTAAAAATGAAGCTGACTTACCTAAAACTTAAAAAACCCGTTGCGAAAATTAAAGCTTTAAAGCTTAAAAAAACTTTACTTTGCCAAACTAAAAGCTTTACCCTTGTTGAACTCCTCGTGGTGATTGCCATCATTGCCGTGATGTCCACCATCGTTTTAACGGCCATAAATCCTGCCGCTTATCTAAACAGAGGGGAGGATAATGAAAGGACGACGGTGTTGCGGACGATTCAAGAGGGCTTAGACATTTATTATCTACGGCACGGGCGTTACCCTGGGCTGGGCCCAGGCGGTTCTGGAGGAGACCACGGTGGAGATGGGTGGTGGGGGTATACTTACGCCAAATGGAACGGAGGTTTATGCTCGGGGGGAATAAGTTTGAAGTTTGAAAACAGCGCTTCAATCGGATTCTTAGGGGTTTTAACTGACGAAGGAATTATCAAGTCGCCGGATTTGAATACTTGGAATGATCCAAATGACCCCGTTTTAGTTCCAGGCGATCCTAGTTTAAAATATAATTGCCGTTACGTTGTTCCCCAAGGAGAACAACTTGCCGGTAATGTCCAGCGCTACCTTCTCCACTGTAACCTCGAAGAAATGAACGATCTAGAGGCCAACGATGGGGGAACGAACCCGACGGTTTTTGAAATCATGGAGCCTAGCCCTTGGGTTTGTATTATTGGGAACTATGACTGAGGAAGCAAGGACGTTTTTGGGGAGACTCTAAGGGTTGCAAAATTTCATTGAAAGAATGTATAATGAAACTGGTAGAAAGCTTATGGACGAAACATCTTCGGAAAATCGGATACCCGAACTTTCTTTTCCTTCTCAAAGCCCTTCACCCTCCGAACCGGCGGTTTCAAGCGGGTCTGGGGCTGGTGCCTCTCCGGCGCCTATCGCTTTTCAGCCTCCTAAGGGATATTCCTGGCGAGGGTGGCTGCTAATTTTTTTCCTTGCTTTGACCATAATCGGGGCAGGTTTTGCCGGGACGACCTATTTTCTAAATCAACCAAGCCAAGCGAATCAGGAAGGGGTGAAGGTCAAGTTAGCCAAGGCCTCGAACAAAGCCGATGAGCAGAGAAAAAATGATTTGAAATTGATTGCCGGAGCCTTAAACAGTTTTTACCAGAAGTATCAGATGTATCCGTCGTTTAAGAAAGAAGGTTACGAGTGGTGCGATGCGACTCGGTTAGGCCAGGATTTAGTTCCGGAGTATTTGGAAGAGATTCCTTCAGACCCGACCGGTAAGCCTTACTTTATTTATCTTATCCCTGATGGGGGTTATGTGGTCGCGGCAAAGCTAGAAGATGGGAATGACCCGGACGCGACAAAGGAGAAAACTATTCCTTACGAGATGGGAGAGATATCCGGAGGGACTTACACAGAAATAAAGTTTAATACCGATTCTTGTCCGGCTGGAGCATCTTTTAACTTTTGGTTAACCAGCCAGTGAGCTTTCCCTAAGCAAATTTCTTGCTTGATCTAAGACCTCTTCCGGGGAAACGTCCTCGACAAAAGAAACTTTATGACCGCAATTTCCCCGATGGCACCTTGGGCAATTTGTTTGCCAGGAGATGGCAGGGCGATGAATTCGACGGAAAAAAGGGGCCCAGGTAATCGTGTTGCCGATCCAAAAAACCGTAACGGTGGGGACGTCAAGAGCCACCGCCAAATGAGAAGGACCGCTGTCGTTGCCGATAACCAGACTAGCTTGGCTGATCAAGGCCGTTAAGGCGCCTAGGGAGGTTTTTCCCGTGAGATTGATAACTGGAGTACTCATTTTTGCGGCTACCTCTTTCCCGAGAATTTCTTCATCTTTTGTGCCGATTAGAACAGTTTTCCCTCCGTATTCTCGATGCAGTTGAGCAGCAACAAAGGCAAAGTTTTCGGCGGGCCAATGGCGGCGAGGGTCGTGGGCGCCTGGGTGAATGACTACATATTTGGTTAACGAAAGTTTTAGCTTCTCTAAGACAGACGCTAATTCTTCTCGGTCCGATTCTTTGACAAAAGCTTCAGTTTGAAACTGACTGGGTTTAACCCCGATAAGAGAAAGAATTTCGAGAGTGCGAAAAATTTCGTTTTGATAAAACTCATAGCGAAGATTAAGATCTAAATAATCTTTTACCTCAGGAGCAGTTGTCCCTAAGGTTAGTTTTGCTCCCAGTTTCTTAACGAAAGGATTTGAGTATTTTCCTCCTCCGTGCATTTGAATGGCTAAGTCGAAGTCTTCCTTTTGCATTTCCTTAAAAAACTTATCCGAATCCAGTCCTTCATGTTGATCAGGGTAGTTTAGGATTCCTGGGGAAAATGGAATGGCGCGGACTTGGTGGATATAAGGGTAACGATCTTTGATGAATTCAACCATGCTTGGCCGCGCTAGGAGGGTGGTCTCTGCCCCTTTAAACGCCATTGAGAGAGTTTTGAGGGCAGGGGTAGCGATCAAAAAATCTCCCAGAACTCCCGCTCTAAGAACGGCGATTTTTTTCACTGACTTGGGGTGGGGCGCTTTACTCATCTTAAACTAATTAAGATGACGGGCGAAAAAAAAACAAGAAAAAAGAGGGGGCTTGCTGAGAATTGCGGAAAACACCTGGGGTGTCAATAAGAAGCCACCCCAGGGGTGGCATGGCTTTTTCTTGATAATGAAACTTCACTCGTGTTAACTAAGGTGATGACTATCAGAAAAGTTTCGTGGGAACTCGCTTTGGTTATTCTTTCGCCTTTGGCTTTAATTGCCGGGATGTTGTTCTTTCAGGTTTCCGGTTGGTTTCCGCCGCTTTTATTTTACGCCATTTGGGCGATCTTTTCCCCGATGGTTCTTAAAAGGAGATTTTCTTTAGCTGTCTATAAGGATTTTGGTTTCAGTTTGCCTATTTCTAACCCCCGGGCTTTTAAAGTTTTGTTACTGGCTCAAGTAGTTCTTTCCTTACTCTTGATTTCTTTCACTTATCGACTAAACTTGTCTCTTTTTCTTTTATTTTTGTCCTTGATGCCCCTTTTTCTAATCAGTCCTTTGGTGGAGGAAGTTTATTGGCGTGGGGCTTTGATGAAAGTGTTAGATCAATTGAAAGATCGAGTTTTATCAGGAAAAAAGATGGCTTTAATTGGTTACTTTTCATTTCTGTTTTGGCTTTATCATTTTTTACTTTTTGGCCTTTTTGGAAAGCAAATGTGGCTTTCTCCTTTGATGTTTGTTCTGTCTTTTGGGGCAGGTTTTGTTTGGTCCATCTTTTATTTGAAGACAAAAAGTCTCCTTTATTCTTATTTGTCTCATCTGCTGGCTGATGTTCTTCTAGTTTTATTTTTAGAGCCGGTGATTTTTGGGGGAAGTTGATTAAGGAGTTTGCCGATGAAAGTTTCTTGGTTAGCGAAGGGATTACTGATTGCCGTTTTGGTTTTCTCTGGGATTCGATTGAAAGAAAGCCTTAACTCTCAATCAAATCCGCTTAGGGAGGAATCGGGCCGGAAAATTTTGACTGAGGAAGTAAAGATTTCGGATAATTCCTTCAATCCTCAAGATTTGACCGTGGAGAAAGGAACTCGGGTTGTTTGGCACAACACCGACGAAGAAGTTCATCGTTTGATCAGTCCCGTTTTTGGCACGGGAGACATTGAAGACGGCCAAAGGTGGAGCTACTTATTTGAAAACCCAGGCGAGTTTTCCTATTCTTGTTTGATTCACCCTCAGATGAAGGGGAAGGTAACGGTTAAGTAACTAATCTTATTTGATTATCGAAACAAGTCAAAAAAGGTAAAGCAGAATTAATAGTGGTTTATTATGGTCGTTTGTTGACCTTAAGGGCCGATTTTAATACAATTAGTCTTGATTTTGAGGGCAGAATTTAATATATCTAAAACAAGAATTTTCGGCCTGGTCAGGGCTTTTTTCATGCCCAAATCTTTAAATGAGGGTGTTGAGGGTTATGTGGCGATCTCTAAAGATCCGCCTAAATCAAAGTTTAGCTAAGTTAATTAAATTTAATATTTTATCTTCGGAAGCCAAAAAATTAGTGGCAATACAGACAATTTTTACTTTTGCTTCTCTCATTTCCGGAACTTTTCTAAACATTTTCCTTTGGAAAGAAACTCAAAGCCTGTCAATTTTAGCCGCCCACAATATCGCCTGGGCCTTGGCGATTCCCCTGCTGTTTATTCTTAACGGTTATTTGATTAAAAGATACCCAATTTCGTTTTCTCTCAAAGGCGGTTTACTAATCCTGGCGGTTTTTTATTTAGGAATACTTCTTTTAGGCCCAAAAATCAGTTTGTTGATTGTTCCATTAGGTTTCATCCGGGGAGCGGGGGAAGCGCTTTTTTGGTCAAGCTACAATTTGCTTACCTTTGATCACACTCATGATCAGAATCGGGATATTTACGTGGGGGTAAACGGTGTTTTTAACACTGCCTTGGGAATTTTTGCCCCATTTCTGGCAGCATTTCTGATGGTTTTTAACGGTTATGTTTATAACCTAGGCTATTATCTTATTTTTTCCTTAACGATAATTTTGTTTTTAAGTACCTTCTATATTTCCAGTAAACTAAAACTAAGAAAAAAGAACAGTTTTCGTTTGGAAAGAATTTGGCGCCTTTCTAAACGAAACCAAAAATGGGAACATATCCAAAAAGCCTCTTTTATCCAAGGGTTTTCCGGCGGAATTTTTGGTTTTTTAGTGGGGATTTTAACCTTTGTCATTCTAAAAAATGAAACGAGTATGGGCAATTTTGCCGGGATTATCGGCGTCGTTTCTTTGCTGATTAATTTCTTAATGACTCGAACGGTTAAGCCTCAGTCACGTTTCAACTACGCTCTTTCCGGGGCTTTACTGCTTTCTTTCTCCAGCATCCTACTACCGATTTCTCTTTCGATTACCGCCCTTTTAGCTTTTAATCTTCTCCGAAGCATTGGCATGCCGCTTTTTGGCAATGTCTTAGTGCCCTTAACCTTTTCCGCCATTGAAGCCGATCAGGAAGCGGATAAGTTAAGATATGAGTATCTGGTCAGCAATGAAATTTTCTTGGGGTTAGGAAGATCTTTGGTTTTGGGGCTATTTATTTGGTTTAATTCTTTAGTCTCTGATCCGGTCTCTTCCCGGTTTATCTTGGTTTTAGTTGGCCTGGCGCCGATAATAATTATTTTTTATCTTTCGAGAGTTCACTACTCCAAAACATCCATCAACTATTGTTAACAGTATAAGTAGACTATCAAAATCCGTACTGGTAAAACTCTTAAAGAATAATTGCTTATTTAATTGGTTTCATCGAGAAAAATGTCAATCCAGACACAAGCTTCGGCGGAAAAACCAGTTCCAGACCAGACCTTAACTCGTTGCTAATCTGTGGTGAGTTTCATTGTCCAATAGCAATCCAATGAATTGATCCGGCCCCACAATTTCGTCCGTAGTCATTAGTGCTCCAATAAAATTGAAAACCAGTATTAGTAATACTTCCACTAACGATACTAGCTACTGGAATTGCGCCAGCTACTGTTACACCCACAGCAGTAATAGTGATTGCAGGAGTAGAGGTAAAACTTCCTGCTGGGAAACTAGCGGTATAAATAGCGTAGTTAGCCCCTCCACTACAGGCATAAGATGGGGCGTTAGTGGTTCCGGAGATGATTTTGGTATTCGAGGAGGTTGGCCACTTCGTTCGGCAATCTCCACTAATACAAAGTTCGGTGGCGTTAGCCTTGCCGTTGACATCCAGAGCGTACCCAGGGTCAGTTTTACCGATACCAACGTTATCATTAGCCCCCAAAGTTATAAAAGCGTCGCTGGCTCTTTTAGTTGTATCAACATCCATTTCTAAAACTAGGGCAGTGGTAGTCCAGTCATTACCGTTGGCTGTGCGTAAGGCTCTAACCCCCAAACTAGTGGTATTGAGGTTGGAGGTAAAGCCCAAGTTTCCCAGAGCCAGCTCGTCTTCGGCAATAGCCCCCAACTCTCCGGCATCGACCCTGAAAGAGTTGCTGATAACTGGAGTGTGCCCTCCCGAAAGACCGCCGATATCAAGCTTTGCCTCAGGATAGGGAGTTCCAATACCTACTTTCCCAGGAATCGTTAATACTCCATCTTTATTTAACTTCATCCGTTCGGTGTAAAGCATTCCGTCAGGAGTGGTATACCAGGAATGATTTTCTCTGGTGGAATACCATTGGGTAAAAGCG
>JAGVAV010000016.1 GCA_020060105.1 Candidatus Woesebacteria bacterium
CTGGCCCCAAACAAAGTCCGCCACCGTATCGCCCTTACCATTGGTTTTATCAGAGCTGAAAGGCTGGTTAAACTTCAAGACCCGGTTGTTCCCATAATCGGGAAGATAAAGATTCCCTTGATTATCCACGTCGATATTTAACCTCAGCCAGGACTCGGCAATGTTGGTTGCGTAAGGGTAAAGGGATAAACACAGCGTCTGACCGTCCGGGTTTTTCGTCCAGCCCAAATTATTGTCTCGATTACAAGCCGCCCCCTCAAAGTCAGCCTGGCCAAAAACAATGTCGGCACTTTTGGTCCCGCTAACCTGACAAGAGTTGCCCAGCCCGCAATCGCTAGCTTCGTTGCAGGACAAAGAAGCGTCATTAGAACAAGCGCCAAGGCCGTTAAAGCCTAAAACCCGGTTGTTCCCGGTATCTAAGGTGTAAATCTTATTGGGGGTACTGCTTCGGTCAACAATCACTCCGGACGAATGATACAGCCTTCGCCCCGTCACCGAATTTCGGGAGGCTTCGGTGAGAGTTTCTTGACCGTAAAGCTTTAAATACTTTAAGGAACGACCATAAAAGTCAACGGCGGTTGAAGAGGCTGCTTTACTGCTTAAACTTGTCGGGCTTTGAACCTGCTTAACCGATAAAGCTAAACCCGCGACCAAAATAACTAAAGTTAAGGCGGAAAGCACCGAAAAATTTTGCTTTTCAGGCAGAAAACGCATAAAGTCCTCTAGAGGAATTTTAATTCTTTAGAGGAAAAGTTGTCAACCAAGAGTTAGGCTAATCTTGTTTGATCGCCGGTCTTACGCACCTCATTTCCGATTAAGTCGGGGCCAGCCGTCAGACAGTAAATTTGATTAGTGAGACAAGCCAAAAAGATGAAACGGAAGTGCCGAGGAGTCAGAGTACCGTTACCTTAAATAATTGGCCACGTTAAGATTGTGCTCCTCAAGAGTCCGCGCGTAATGAATCTGCCCCTGAGGATCGTGCAGATAGTACCAGTAGGGGCTTTCTTTAGGATAAGCCACCGCTTCCAAGGAGGCTAGCCCCGGACTAGCGATAGGAGCCGGCGGCAACCCGGCTTTCTGACGGGTGTTAAAGGGAGAATCAATTTTTAAATCTTCTTCGGTTAAGCTCTGCTTCCACCAAGTTTTTTCTTGGTCTTGATAGGCTAAAGCGTACTGGACCGTCGCGTCCACCTCCAAGGCCATACCCGCCTCTAATCTTTTTAATAAAATTCCGGCAATGGCTGGCCGGTCTTCGTCGCTGCGGCCCTCTCTTTCAATAATGGAAGCTAAAATCACCGCTTCATCTAAGGTTAAACCCCGCCGGGTTAGGTCACTTTTTAGCTGCCCGTCAACTTTCTGATCAAAAGTTTTTCTAAAGAGACTTGCTAACTCTTTGGCCGAAATACTTTTTGGCACCCGATAAGTATCCGGAAACATGTAACCTTCCACCGCTTCTTTGAGAAAATCTTTCCCTTTGATTCCTAAGGTTTTTTCTAGATAAGCCGCCGTCTCTTCCACCCGCCAGCCTTCGAGCACGGTAACTTTCAAATCCATCAACCCGCGAGTCAAGGCCTTAGCAATCTCTGGGGCGGTCATGCTTGGAGAAAGCTGATACTGACCAGCCTGAATCAGACCGGAATAGTTTTTTTGTCTTAAATAAAGGCGAAAAACTAACTCGTTTCGAATCAAACCTTCGTTTTTTAAACGAGTTACTATCGAAGAAGTTGCCTCCCCCGGCTGAATGGTAAACTCTTTTTTGATATTTTCTTGGCTAGGAGCCAGCAGGGAAAAATCCCAATAATATTTGGCCCCACTGAGGCCAAGGAGAATTAAAGTCAGAAAGGAAAAAACCAGAATCAGTATTTTTTTTCTTTTCATAGTAAAACTGCGTGGAAATTCAGTCACGGTCGTTAAAAACAGGGCCAGAGGTTAATCTAAGCCGATTGATCTAAGTAGCTTTGTAAAATCCCCACTGCGGCCATTTCGTCTAATCTTGCCTTTCTTTTACTCTTGGGCAACCCCGCCTCGATCAAATCTTTTTTGGCCGCTTCAGAGGTAAAAGTTTCATCCATATAATCCACTTCGACCCGGCTGACTTGGGCTAATTTTTCCCCAAAACTTTTCGCCCCGATAGTGTCTGGTTCCGGTAAGCCAACGACCACCTTTCCTACCTCGTGTTCTTCAATCACCCTCACTATTCTAGTCAAGGCTTCACTTTCGTTTTTGTAAGAGAAGGTAAATAATGGACTCGCTAACAACCCTTGACTAATGGCCAAACCAATTTTGCTTTTTCCAAAATCCACCCCTAAAATATTCATCTCGAACCCCTAAGGAATAAATTTTATCATTATTTTGGCACAATCTCAATCTGAATTTTACTTTCCAAGTAAGGAAGATTATTGAAGGGTTCCGGAAGAGTCGGCCAAAGACGAATTTGGTAGTCAGTAATATTGCCTAAAGAATTAAGGTAACTCGCCGCTTCTTTCAACGGCTTTCCTCTCAAATTGGCAGCCACTTCCCCTGCCGCAAGCTTGGGAACCAGCATTCCCTCCAATCGGCCAAGTAAAACGACCTCCCCATCTTCAGTTACCCGTAAGGTTTCGGCGGTTAATTCATACTTGTCGGTGCTGACCTCGTAGCCTTTGGGAACGTCATTTTCTAGCGAGCTCGTCATCATCTTTTTCAAGTCTTCTTTTGCGTAGGCTTTCGCCGAAACAGCCAATTCTAGCTTCAAAGTTAATTCCTCCGCTTGAGCGTCGATGTCTTTATTGAAAGTTTCTTTCAAGACAGTTTCCTTAGCCGTCTTTTCTAAAAGGACTTGGCCGTCCTTAAGTTTTGACTTTAGATTTCCGCTGGCTTTTTCGGCCAACTTTTTCGTTAAAGATTCCGAAAGATTCTTTCGATCCTCTGAAGAAACTACCGTAACTTCTTTACTCGATCCTCCCGAAAAATCGGTCGCGTTAAAGGCTTCCACGTTAAGCAAGCTTTGATCCCCCACCGAAAATTGCGTTCCGGCAGCGATATTTCCGCTCTCGCCAATCGCCACCGCCGTTACCTCCACTTCCGCTTTTCCGGGATCGGTAATGAGTGTGTTCCTTCCAGTCAAAGGATCTTTCGAAGCGGATTGAGTCGCGGCCGGCACAACGATTGTCCGATCAAAGGTAAACTTGGCTCCTTCCTCTACTCCTTGGGCGACCTTAATCACCGTTCCTTTTTCAAAACTTTTCTGGCTGACGGTGTTATAGTTGCGCACGGTCACTCGGCCTCGAGCGTGTTCCCCAACAGTCTTTTTTCCGGTCGCCTTGGCGCTAAGGCTATCCGTTTCGACCGATTCCAGGGAAACCAGGGGCAATACCTTGTTTTCCACATCCACCGCCCCCGCCCTTAAAGAAGCGCTTAAGGTTGCTTCTTTATCGAACGGCTCGGGAGAAACATACAAAGCGATCGTCGCTTTCGGAATGTACCAGTATGCGGCGAAAGCCCCTCCTAAGAGGATAAAGAGGAGTAAACCGATAATCAAAGGTCCCTTTTTCTTTACGGTTAACTTGGGGAACAAACTCCTCTTCTTTTTTTCTTTAACCGGCTCGCGGGCATTTCCCGCTTCTGCTGGAGAAGAAAAGAGGGCTGGTTCCAAGGAAGACTCGCCCCTGAAAGAGGGGGAGTTTAGGTGCTCCATCACGTCTTGGCCTTCCATAAATTCCGGTATATTTTCCTTGTCTGAGGGAGGATTAGATTCAGGCGGAAAATGAATAACTTTCCCTAGACTGGCGGCGCTTTTTTGGATAATTTTTAAATTGGCCGGATTTTTCAAAACCAAGGCTTCTTTGGCAATCACCAACGACAATTCCTTTTCCGGAACTGCTTTAATCGACTCTAAAATTTGGGCTAAAGAAGCTTCCTGCCCAAACTCAAGGTGGCGCATTGTTTAAACCTCCAAAGATAAGGCGGCAATACCTAAATCGCTTTCTAACCCAATCTGCTGATAGTGGACAATCTCAATTTTGGGAAAATGGTCTAATTCAAACTTTTTCGTCCAAGGAAAGGTCAGCAGCTCTGGCCTGACTTTCTCCAAACCGCTAGCTTCTCCGTAAGCTTTGATCGCTTGGGGCCAAGGATGGTGTTCTTTAAACTCCTCCAAAACTACCTCGACTCCAGTCATCCAAAAATTCGGGTTGTTGCTGCCTAAAGCCAGGCTTCGGATCCCCACGACATGGGCGTTGGAGACAAAAGTCACTTCAGTCGATTCTAACCCAACCCAAAGTAAAATCGCCTCTTTCACCCCGCTTTTTATCATACCGCGGGCGACCGCATAAGAAGTGGGAACAATTTTTTGCAGTTTTAGATCCAGCTCCTCCACCAACTTAGCGTAAACCGAAAGCTCTTGCTCTGGTTTGAAAGCGTTAAAACAGCTCACCTCTAGATTTTCTCCCGTCAAGCCCACGGGATTAGCCACTAAAGTTCCGTCTATTAAGGTGGAAGTAACAGTGGCAAAAAAAAGTTTCTTATCGGAAGGAGCCTTTTCTTTTCCGGAGTGTTCAATGACTTGTTCAATCTCATTCACTTCAATCTTCGATTGAGGGTCTGGGCGTTGGTACTTGACCACGGTCGTCACAGTTTCCATGTCTGAGGCGTTCACCCCTAAAACAGTCGACTGAGGAATATCTTTAACAATGGCCGAAACCGCTTCCATCGCTTCGGAAATAGAATCCAGCAAATCCATGGTGGTGGGAACGTTCTTCCGGCCGATGCCGACTAAATGAGGCCCCTTAAAGGAAACTTCTTCTTTGGAGTCTTCACTCGCGGAAGCCGAAGAAGTAAAACCCCCGGTTGGTTTTTCAAATACCGCCGCGGTGACCTTTTCCAAGCCAATCTCGAGAATCAAAAAGTTGTCTAACTTTTGTTTCCTTGAGGAAAATATCTTAAAAAATGGCATTGGGCAGCCCTCGTATAAAATCAAATATCAAAAATTAAATATTATATACAAATATTTTATAGTCTTTGATACGTAGTTTTGCTTTTTGGTATTTAATTTTACTCATTATACCACAACCAACCTTATTCGAGTATCGCTTTTATACGTCTCACTCCCGCCGAAACCGCCTCTTCTTTAACAATTTTAAACCGGCCCAGTTTCCCAACCTGATCTACGTGCGGCCCGCCGCAAAGTTCTTTGGAAAACTCAGCTCCTTTTGGACCAATCAGGTAAACGCTTACCTTTGCGGCGTATTTTTCGTCAAAAAGACCAATCGCCCCAAGCCTCTCCGCCTCGGCTCGAGTCATTTCTTCCCGCCGAACCACCAAATCCTGCGAAATTTTTTGGTTAACTAAGTCCTCAACCTTTTTTAATTCTTCCTCGGTTAATTTTTGAGGGTGAGAAAAATCAAACCTTAACCTTTCGGAGGTAATATTACTTCCTTTCTGATAAACGTGAGGACCCAAAACTTCCCGTAAAGCTGCCTGAAGAAGGTGAGTCGCGGTGTGAAGCTTAGTCGTTTCTTCGCTTTGATCAGCCAACCCGCCCCGAAATCTTTCGACCGCTCCGGCGCGTGATAATTCCTGATGTTTTCTCAAAGATTCCCGAAAGCCCATCTCGTCCACCTCTAATCCCCGTTCCTTAGCTAACTCTTGGGTAATCTCAAAAGGAAAACCGTAAGTTTCATAAAGTCGAAAGGCTTCTCCTCCGGAGATTTTCTTTCGCCCCTCCTCCCGGGCCAGCTTTTCAAACTCTTTCAAACCTCCTTCCAAGGTTTGATTAAACTTTTCCTCCTCCCCAGTTAATTGCCGGCTAATTTTTTCCGCCGCCGCTTTCAACTGAGGGTAAAGGCTTTGGTAATCTTTTACCACCGTTAAAGCCAAATCGCCTATAAAGCGGCCTTTAATTTCCAAGGTTCGTCCGTAACGAATCGCCCTTCGGATTAGCCTCCTGAGAACGTAACCCCGCTCGACATTTGAAGGAACCACCCCATCGGCAATAAGAAAAACCGCCGCCCGAAGGTGATCGGCGATAACCCGAGCAGATCTTTCATGATAGCGGGTGGAGAGACTTTTAATTTCCTCCATTAACGAAATAAACAGATCGGTTTGGTAAATGCTTTCTTTGTCTTCCAAAATCATGGTCATTCTTTCTAAACCCATCCCGGTATCCACGTTCTTTTGCTTCAAAGGCTCAAATGTCCCATCGGCTTTTTTGTTATACTGCATAAAAACATCGTTCCAAACTTCGACGAAGCGGCCGCAATCACAGTTCGGGTGGCACTTTTCTCCAAATTTGACGTCGTGTTCCCGCCCGGTCTCGAAAAACATTTCCGAGTCCGGACCGCAGGGCCCAGTCTCCCCGGCCGGCCCCCACCAGTTCTTATCCTTACCATACTCAAAAATTCTTTCGGGGGGAACTCCCAGGGATCGCCAGATACCTAAAGATTCGGTATCTCGGGGGGCGTCCTGGTCTCCGGCAAAAATAGTCACGTAAATTCTGGCTCCGTCAAGCCCCAACCACTCTTTTGAAGTCAAAAACTCCCAACTCCACTCCAAGGCTTCCTTTTTCCAGTAGTCACCTAAAGACCAGTTGCCCAGCATTTCAAAAAAGGTGTTGTGCGTCGCGTCCCCCACCTCTTCAATATCATCAGTCCGAAGACATTTTTGAACACTGACCAGTCTTTTTCCAGCCGGGTGCGGCTGGCCCAAAAGGTAAGGAACCAACGGATGCATTCCCGCAGTGATAAAAAGGACTGTCGGATCGTTTTCCGGAACTAATGGAGCGGAAGGAATCCTAGCGTGACCCTTTTGCCCAAAAAACTCTAGATATTTTTTTCTTAGTTCTAAACTGTTTATCATAAGACAAGTATAACAAATCTAAGGCTGTTATCAAGAAGCCCAGGAGACCGGACTCTAGCCTCCTTTTCTAGATCTCAATCTTATCTTGATTTGTCCTGGCTAGGAAAGCACCCTTGAAGCATGGAGAAGTTTAAGAAAATGAAAACTAGTTAGAAGAAAGGTTATCTTCCCGGCCGTCGAAAAAAACGACGTCCTTTGGGGGCAGTTGCCGCTTTCGAAGGAGGAGCCGTACTGGGCTCCATGGCCATATCATCCGCGTATTCTTCGTCCATTTCATCCTCCGCATCCAAATCCGCCAAAAAATCTTGGGCCCGATTTAACCAATCCCCGCTTCCTTTTTGCATTTCCCCTCGAGCCCGCCGGCCAGATTCGGTGCCAAAAAACCACCACAAACCCACTCCTAAAAGAACGCCAATCATCATTCCTTTGAAAAAACCTTCTCCCGACTCACTCGGCGAAGGATGGGGGTGGGGATGATTTCCTTTAGTCGAAGACATAAGCCTAATTATTCCTTCCGTTCTTTCGCGTCCCTTTTTTTAAAAGTATTAAATAAAGAAAGGCCTTCTCTGACCGCCGCGGCCATTCCGACAATGTTTGAAAAAGGACCGGTGACTTTGGTGTCCACCGTTTCCACTAAAGACTCAAGGTGGCTCAGAACGTGATTTAACCTTCGAAGGTTCTCCCGAGCCTCCCGCAAAAGCAAGATAACGTAAACGCCCACGGCAATAATAATTAAGGAAACTAAGAAGATAATTATTGAGAGAAAAACTGAAGTATCCACCGGGCAGGGCTCCTAAATTTAATGTTAGACTCTTTATGTAAGAATATAACTTTCCTAAGTAACAGTCAAGAGGATTATTTACCTCCCAAACTCTTTTTCCGCTTCTTTCCCTTCTTCTCCCAACATCCCTTTATCTTGGCCATCAATCAGAACACGGGTGAAACCACCATTGCTGGTTTTTATCTTTATCCTCTCTTTATAATCAAAAGTTTTACTGACACCGCTAACCAAAACGCCTTCAAATTCACTCGTTCCATCCACCTCCACTCTCACCCAAACCGATTCCTGACCGACTTTCAAAGTCGCTTGAGACCGATCCGCTTTGGGCTCTTTTATCGTCGCCGAAGGGCTAGCCTTAGATTGATCGGGGTTGGCCCCGGCTAAGTCGGAGCTGGGGGTGGCTTCAGAAACAGGCTCTCGTTCAACCAAGGGTTCAACAATCACGACTCTTTTTTCTTGGCGAATCTTGCCAAATTTATTTTCGGCGGTAATGTTTAAAATATTAGTTCCCGGCGGTAAATCCACCGCCACCACGAAGCTGCCACTTGGGGAAAGCTGAACCGGCCCGCCGTTAACTTTCAAAATGGCGTCTGGGTAGGTCTGGCCAACTACGCTTATCGTGGAAGCCGGAGTCTTTAGGTTATCCACCGGTTCGCTGACCGTTAACTTCGGAGCGTCGGTAAAAACTTGGTATTGCTGATAAAGATAAAAGGAAACTAAGCTGACGCAAATTAAAATAAAAGCGATAATGACGATCGTCGGGGTTAAAATAAACAAAGGCCTTTTAATCGCTTTCAAACCGCTAGAGACTTTAGCGCTATTTTTTTGCTCGTCGTATTCGCGGCGGAAAACCGCCAAAAGCTCGGAAACGTTCAAATCAAGGTATTTACCGTAGTTTTGAAGAAAACCTTTAATGTGAGTCGGTGAAGGAAGCCGGGCGTAATCGCCGCTTTCCAGGGCTTGAAGAACGGACTTTCGAATCTTAATCGCCGCCTCAACTTCTTCTAAGCTGACGCCTAATCGGGCCCGCGCTTCTGAAAGCATCACGCCAACCGTTTTCATAAACCTTAACCCCCTTCTTCCCTCGTCTCCCCGCCGCCTAAGGCTCTTTCCGGATCACGAACCAAGACATCCCGGGCTTTGCTGCCGTCCGCCACTCCGACCACTCCGGCCTCTTCTAACTCATCTAATAATCTGGCGGCCCGAGCGTAGCCGATTCTTAGCCTTCTTTGAAGCAGAGAGGCAGAAGCGCGATCGTACTGGCAAATTACCCGAACGGCTTCTTCAAAAAGGTCGTCTCGGCCATCCTCACCGTCTCCCCCGCCTCTGCTGGAAAACTTGCTAAGGGGCATGGTCGTAATTTCTTCGGTGTAATGAGGCTCGATTCCGGACTTTTTCAAAAATTCCAGCAGTTTGATCAACTCCGGCTCGGAAACAAAGACTCCTTGAATTCGTTGAGGCTTCGAAGCTTCCGGAGGAACATAAAGCATATCGCCCTTACCCAGCAGCTTTTCTGCCCCCGGCTGATCGATAATCACCCGAGAATCAGTCAGGGAAGTGACGTTAAAGGCGATTCGGCAAGGAATATTGGCCTTAATCAGTCCGGTGATTACGTCCACCGAAGGTCTTTGGGTGGCCAAAATTAGATGAATTCCGGTCGCCCGGGCCATCTGGGCGAGCCGGCAAATTGCGTCTTCTATTTCCACCGGGGCAAACATCATTAAATCAGCCAACTCGTCAATGATAACGACGATATAAGGCAGAGCCTGAAACCCGGACATCTCGCTGTACTGCTCGATATTGCGCGCTCCCACTTCGGCAAAAAGCTGATAACGCCGATCCATCTCGGCCATGGCCCATTTCAGAGCCGAAAGGACCTTTTCCGGTTGGTTAATGACCGGAGTCAGCAGATGGGGAATCCCGTTATAGCCGGAAAGCTCGACAATCTTTGGGTCAATCAAAATTAATTTCACCTCGCTGGGAGTGGCGCGAAAAAGCAAAGAGGCGATAAAGGCATTTAGACAAACGCTTTTCCCCGAACCGGTCGCTCCGGCCATCAGAACGTGGGGCATCCGGGCAATGTCGCCAACCACCGGCTCTCCGGAAACGTCCAACCCCAAGGCAATCGCCAACTTGGATTTGGCCTTTTGCATCGCCGAGGAAGTCAAGACGTGCTTCAAACCGACGATTTCGGGGGCTAAGTTGGGGACTTCAATCCCCACCAGGGATTTGCCGGGAATCGGAGCCTCGATTCGAACTGTTCCCGTCGGAGTGGCCAAGGCTAAAGCGATATCATTAGCCAACCCGGTAATCTTGGTCAGCTTTGTCCCTAGGGCAATCTCGAGAGCGTATTGAGTGACCGCCGGACCGCAA
The DNA here is from genome assembly GCA_020060105.1 of Candidatus Woesebacteria bacterium. Lineage (GTDB taxonomy): Bacteria > Patescibacteriota > Microgenomatia > Woykebacterales > 2-01-FULL-43-14 > JAGVAV01. The sequence continues at coordinate 9,989 of JAGVAV010000016.1, forward strand.
TTGACCTCCACCACCCGAGCCTGAATGCCAAAACTTTCCAGAGTTTTTTCAATCACCGCCGCGTTATGCTTCAGATCGCCTCGGGAAGCCTTGCCGCCGATCTCATCAGACAAGATGTTTAACGGCGGATACTCCCAGACCCTGGTTTCCATCGGCAAATTGCTGACCACGCTCTTGCCCAAATCATCCGCCTCGGCTGCCGCAGGAGCCGGTTCGGCCGGTCTTTTCACTTCCTTGTTCGTTTCAGGCTTTAAACCCTTGGTGTTAAAAGGCAGGTTTCGGTTGGCCAGAAAGCCGGGCTTGCCCTTGCCAAAGTAACCGCGAAAAAGATAGGTTTTGCCAAATTCCCCCAAACCAACCACCCCTTTGATAAGCAAATTTAGAGTCGTGTCTAAGGAAGTGTTAAATAAAATTACCAAAGAAAGGACCAAACTGATCAGGAGAACGAAATAGGCAATTACGCCCGGAAAGACTTCTCCGATTATCTGCCAAAGCAAATCCCCCATTTCTCCGCCAGCCTGAGAGGAAAAACCCGAGCTTAGAGTAATCAAAGACGTAAATAGGAGAAAGAAACCGGCTAAAACATTGGTTTTCAAAAAAGGCAGCTTGACTTTGGTTAAATACAGGCCAAAAAGGGCTAAGATAAGAGGCAACAGTAGTCCTCCCCAGCCAAACAACTTCAAAACATCTCTTTTGAGAGTTTCGGCTACGCCTTCCTTGCCCAAAAAGGCCAGGAAGATCAAACCCGCTAAAAAGAGGAGGGTAATCGCGGAAACAGTTTGAAGAGTTTTCCTTTTTAATCTTAATTTGAAAGGATGACGACGTCGGCCCATCAGGCTAATTATATACTCGCGAAACTTAAGTTGCAACTCTTGTTAAATAGTTGAGGAAATAAAGCCTTTGTAAAGAAACGGAAAGAAGATTGTTGATAAGGGTTTTTAAGATCCAGAAAAACTTCTAGCCAACACGTTGTAAGAAAACTGATCCAGTTTTTTAAGCCACGCGTGTTCCCGTTGATGAGATATGACATCTAGAGTTATCTTTAACAGCACTAATACCGCCAAAGCCAATACCGGCGCTCCGAATTTATCAACGGCGTAACCCCCAATTATAACAACGGCTTCCATCACAATAATTCTGCGGAAAGGCTGTACCAAAAGTCCTTGAGGAGAAACCTTTTTATATTCTTCTTGCCTGAGAAAGTTTGAATAATAAGAAACACCATGGCTAACAAACAAAAACGCTACAGCAACCCCTAACCCTAAAAGCGAAATTTCGACCCAGCCAAACAGGCCTAGTATAGCGGCTAAGTGAAGGAGCATAAATAGGCAAAAAACACCTAGGAAAAGGTTTATTAAGGTCAGCCTACTCGCAGTCGCTAACTCATACCGGTGAAAATGGATTTTATCAGCCACCGATTTCTCTAGGAATTCTTCGGGTGAGTGGTGGTAAAGATAAACATATTCATTATCGCTAGTTCCGGAAGCTTTGATCATTTTAAAGACGTTATAGAGACCAACTACCCCACTCTCTGCCCAGTAAATCAACAACACCTCGGAAAGGTTCCAGCCGAGGAATAAAACACCGGCTAAGGGAAAAAGATTTGCCACAACCAAGAAGATTACAGAGAAGGTTTTCATTCTCATTTTTCCTTGCTTGTCTAATTCTAAATCCTAATTCTCAAAAGTGCAAACTCTAGAGCTAGACAAATGATCCTTCTTGCTTCGTAAACGATGTTTCGAAATCCGTTCTCCTCCGGTCATTTCGATCCTCCGGAGCTTTAGCGAAGGAGGGGAGAAATCTAGCGAGCATCGCCGAAGGCGTGCGAAGCGAAAAGATTTTGCGCTTTCTTGACTCCCAATAAAAAGGGCTCAACCCAAAAAGAGTTAAGCCCTTCTCACCGATAATTTCAAAGACCCGCCTTCCAGACCTAGACTTTCGGGCCTAATCTCTCTTTCCCAGGCGGTTTCTTTCTCAGTAAATGAGCCAATTCCCAAACTTTAAGGGTAATAAACAAAAGAACGGCCAAAGACATCGCTCCAAATGGACTAACCAAGACAATCAGCCAGCCCACAATGAGAAGCACGACCACGACCAACAGACGTAAAAAAGAAAAGGCTCGATCACTCTCCTGAGGCGGCAAAATTCTCAAAAGATAAGCGGCCAGCCTAACGTTAGCCAGGATAAAGAACACCAGAACCAGCAAAAGAAACCCCGCGGTTACCCAAGTCTGAGCGACTCTCCAAGAAGCTAAACCAAACAACCCAGCTATCCCAAAAGCAGTAAGCGCCAGGAAAAAGCCGATATCTTTCCAATTTCTCATAATCATCTCTCCTCTCCTTTAGCCTGTTGGCAAGCATTATATACCCCTTTAACCAAAACTTGCAACCTAGGAATCTCCTAAGTTTGACTCCTAAGAATCAGTTAAATATAATTTAGCAAATAGCCGTCAGGCTATGCTAAATTACGTCGCTCGACGAAGTCGAGGAAGACATAATTGGGCAAATAGCCGTTAAGAGGAGGGAGAAAATTGATCATTCTAAACCAAGAGATGATCTACCGCGTCTTACCCCAACAGGGGAAAACTCTTTTCCTAGGCGTAGTCGAAATCGTCGGAGATGAGGCGAAGGGTTATCTCAACGTAACCAACAGCCGCTGTCAAAGGAACCCTTTATGTCAACCCACCATGCGAGAAGTCGACATAGTCGAAATGATGTTCCAAACCTTATCTCTAGCCGCCCTGTTTGACAACTACACCTTGGACCTAACTGCCTCGTTAGGGGAACATCAAATGCGTTTGAAAAGCCTCGACGGCTTGAAAATTTATTATCCCGTTCACCCCGTCGGCGTCCTTCAAACCAAAATACGGCTGACTGAGCGTTCCCCTCAAGTGGTCGCGGGTGAAGGGAAGGCCTATTACGGGGAAGCCTTGGTGGCAGAAGTGGAAAAGATCAGGGGAGTGATCGAAAGGCGTGGTTAGTCTCCGATTTATTATCTGTCCTTAGAGGCGGTCTTTTAGTTTCGACTTAAAAGCCGCCTTTTTCATTACCATAGCGATTATCGAGAAATTTTTAACTTGCATAAATTTATTTGCTAAAAAGTAACCGGCTGGAGAACTTCGCTGGCCGCCTGGACATAGCGGCAATAGGTACAGCCCTCCGCCATCGGAGGAAGCTGATCATTCAGAAGCGTCTGGTGAATATCAAATAACGTCTTTTCGACCCAGTCGGTCTTACCCAGGTAAGGAATCACCTTTACCTCAAACTCCAGTTTCCCGTCAAAAGCTTCTTTGTCCGTGATCCCATTGCAATAAACGAAATAGCCCGTTTCGGAAACCTTATACCCGTTCCGCCGAAACAACCACTGATAAACTTCCATCTGTCTTTTATAACCGATCTGCCAATCGGCATCCAGACTGACCTCTCCGCTTTTGGCCGTCGCTTTATAGTCAACAATGATGTATTCCCCTTCCGGGTTCACCCAAACGTCGTCGACCCCGCCGGTGACCAGAAAGTTTGTGGGGGAGTGAAGATATTTTATCCCGGCATGTTTGGCATCTCGCCATTCATTCATCAACTCATGAGCCAGGGGAATCGCCTCGATCCCGTAAGCGCTCATCAAAGGATGGGCGCTTCCCGCCGCCCGATGGAGATCAAATTCTTTTTTCAACAGCAGATCCACGGCGCTATTGAGGCTAAAAGGATAACCCGGCGGCTGTCCGATCCCTAGGCGAAGGTCTAGGTAAAAACAACGAGGGCAATTAAGGTATAGATCGATCTTGCTCCGGCTGATTCTAAACGGCTCCTTCGATTTCGGGTCAAATAAGTATCGAGTTCTTTTCGGATTATATAAATTAGACATATCGCAAACTCTCGCTTGTCTAATTCTATACCCATAATATCTCGATTTGCAACTTTTAGTTGACTCTAAGTTTTAGCTTATTTATAATGCATGCAACCAAACTTTGGCTAAATTTAGCCAAAAACTCTAAGGAGGAATCAGGAAGAGAGTGAAAATCAGTTTCCGACACCTTACCAAAGAGGCGCAACAGGAACTTCTTGTCAAAATCCACGTGAGGTATCTGAAAGGAGAAGGTAGAGTCCTAGCCATTTTTGATGTGGCCAACGAAGCGGGGATCGACTTTCACATTCTCATGAAAGCCTGGTACGACAGCGAGATCTATGATAAGTACTGGAGAAAGGGGCAAAAAGAGAATCTGAAGGAAACGAGCTGGGAAAATCTCAAACCCTTAGCAGATCAAAAAAGCAGGGTGGGAAGGAATGGCCGAAATGGAAAGCACTCTAAAAACGGCGAAGTACATCAGCTCAAGTTCCAACTCTAATCTCCAACCTCCCCTACCCAAACGGCTTACTAAATTCACGTTTAAGTAAGCCGTTTTTTCTCGTATAAATATCTATCTTTAAAGCCGTTACCGTGAGGGGTAATGGAGATTTTCATTGTCTGATTGAATATCTGGTGAGTAAAAACAAACTTCTGTGTAAGGAACTAGGCTTCTAAAATTACCGCTTTGCTCATGAAATCCACCACCGCCGGATCAACCATCACATCTCTGGGAGTGATCTGTCTTTTCAGATATAGTCCGTCGAGGGAGGCGCAACGGCTCAAAGCCACGTAAGTTTGCCCGTGGGCAAAGGCGCCCCAGCCCATATCCACTACCGCTGACTGATAGGTCTGTCCTTGAGACTTGTGCACCGTGATCGCCCAGGCAAGCCTTAAGGGAAATTGGATAAAAGCACTGACCACCTCTTCTTCCACCTGCCCGCTTTCTTTATTATAAAAATAGCGGATTTTATTCCAGACATTCTTATCTACCTTGTGCACTTCCCCATCGATATCGACTTTTATCTCCTCTTCTGAAACCGAGTGAATGACCCCCAAGGTTCCGTTCACCCAGCGCTTCTGGGTATCGTTTTTGAGCAACATTACTTGCGCCCCTTTTTTCAAAGTCAAAACTTCTTCAGTCGGATAAGCGGAAGGCTCGAGGTTGCCGGTAATTTCCGCTTTAAATTCGTAAGCCTTTCCAGCAAGTCCCGCCAAGCGCCGGTGGTTAATATCAAAGGCTGATTTATTGGTCGTGACTAAAGTAACCGCGCCTTCAAGCGGAGCCGTATGGCCACAGCGAGCGTTTAAAACGGTTAATAATTCGCTGCCGGCCTTCCCATTGCGAATCGCATTAAGGATCTCTTTAAACTTCTGGTCTTTTTGCCGGAATATCGTCCTTAGTTCATAGATTTCCATCGGCACCGATCGCCAAGCATCAGCATGGAAAAAGTAATAACCGCCATGATTTTCGAGAAAGTACTGCTGCAGCTCCCTGTCACTGACCACCGGCGGAAGCTGGTGGAGGTCGCCAAACATCACGATCTGCACTCCCCCGAAAGGACTCTTGTTTGATCTGGCTTTCCGCAAGAGAAAATCGATCCCGTCCATCAGATCCGCCCTGACCATCGAGATTTCATCAATCACCAAGGTGTCAATGTTTCTTAGCAGTTCCGCCGTTTTGGAATCTAAGGGAATATTGCTCTTCGGCACAAAGGCGGGAGCGATCTTGAAAAAGGAGTGAATCGTCTGCCCTTCCACATTAAGCGCCGCTACCCCGGTCGGGGCGACCACTGCGTTACGCTTCGAAGTGTTTTGCCGAAAGTATTGCAACAGTAACGACTTCCCCGTCCCCGCTTTGCCGGTGACAAAGATATGGCTCGTCGTCTTCTCGAGCTTTTCAAACAAACTCTGCTGCTCACGACTAAGCGTAACCCTCGAAAGATCTGCTCTTCGCTCATTCATCCTCCGTTTCGGCACAACTGTCTGCCGCTTAATCGTTCGGGATTTCCTCTTCGATTTTTTACTTTTTAGAACCTGATAAATCGCATCAATAATGCTAAGTAACAACGTCTGTTTCATAGCATAGTTAAATATACCATAGATCTTTTGGGAAAATTCGTCTCAATTCGCGAAGAAAAAGTAAGTTATGAGAGGAAAATCATTAATTAATAAAGGGGGCGGGATCCGAGTAAGTCAAAGAAAATCGTCCCGTCATTCAGAATATAACGATGCGTGTCCCCGAGAAGACCACTATAGTGATCAATATCTTGGATCTTGAAAGAACTTTCATAGCTATTGGTCTGTTTGTTAAAGAGCTTAAAATGACCGTCTGAGCGTAACATAAGAAAATCCTCCATCATATATTCGGTGCTACTAATGTTGATAGTATCACTCTTTGTTGCTTCTTTTTGAAGATAGTCTTTTAGCCGCAAATAATAATCTTCATCTGGATATTTTTCCGCTTTGTTATTCACGTAACTTTCGAATTCTTGATAACCAAACTCTAATTTCACTTTATCTGTTTCGTAAACAACTAACTTTTGATCGGTAGGAGTAACTAAGTTAACCACTTGAGTCCTAACTTTATCCAGCTCACCTCGACGAACAGTCTCAGCATGGTAGCCATCATAAAAATAACCCGTTACCCCAACTAAGGCTAGCAACAATAAAACTAAGCCAAACTTCTTAATTCTCCCAATCGAAGTATCCACCACTTCAAAAACAAGCAAAGCCCCTATCCCAATATACCCGAACAAGAGAAAATCAATCGTTGTGAATGAGAAATTAACGAGGGCAGGAATAATCCAAAAAGAAGGAAGAAATAGGACGGCAACAGCGTTTCGAAAGTGCCTGTTAAACCTTGGTAAGAACAATTTAACGACAACTCGGATAAAGGCGGCGGCGCCTAGCAAGACATAAAAATACAGGTTGAATTCTGAAAGATATAACAGACCAACGGATAAGAAAAATGCCAGCAATGAAAAAATAATTATTTGCGTGTAATATTGCCAACCAAGCCTAAACATAAACCCCTTCCATCTTTCCTTAAATTTTCGCACTGCTTGTCTAATTCTAGCGTTTCTCCCCTCAGTTTGCAAACCAAGCCGTTGTTAGTTCGGTCTTTTTGGGGTATAATTTGTTTAATATGGGACAAGAAACTAGAGAAAAACTAAAAACTACCGTTAATACCACAAAACTAGGTGGTAGCTCTTATTTTCCTCAGGACGAATTAATTCAGCGTCTAAAAAGTGATTTTCCTGAAGTTTTTGCTGAAGAAAAAGTTGATTTTGGCAAGCTAAAAGCGGCGTTAGGTGAAAATGTTGACCTAGGTGAAAGATACGGACTAACTTGGAAAGGCAAAAGCGACGTTTTTCGGGTTATTCAAGAAACTACCACAAAAACTCTTAAGCCAGCTCGGGAAGAATCAGTAAATTTTGACGAAACAGATAATCTTTTTATCGAAGGCGATAATCTTGAAGTTTTAAAAGTTCTGCAACGTGCCTACTATGGCAAAGTGAAAATGATTTATATCGATCCTCCATACAACACCGGTAGTGACTTTATCTACAATGATGACAGAAGTCAGTCAATACAGGAATACGAAAAAGAAGCAGGAATTCGGGATGAAAATGGTTATATTAAAGAAGATACACGTCTCCGTAGAAACACCAAAGACGGCGGCCACTTTCACAGTAACTGGCTGAACATGATGTATCCCCGACTCTACCTCGCCCGCAATCTCCTCCGCCAGGACGGTGTAATTTTTGCTAGCATCGACGACAACGAAATCCACAATTTAAGAATGATAATGAATGAAATTTTTGGTGAAGAAAATTTCATAGCAATATTTCCTTGGAGAAAAAGAACTGCGAAAACTGACGTTCCTTTTGGTATTTCTCAAGACTATGAATGGATCTTAGCATTTACTAAAGGAGAATTCCAAGCTGGAAGAATTTCCGAAAGAAAGTATTATCATTCAGATGATTACAAAGAGGGGTGGCGCCTGTCAGATCTTACAACTCAAAGAAGTGCAACCGAACGACCGAATTCCTTTTTTAATTTAGTTAATCCGAAAGACGGAAAAGAATACCCTGCTAACCCCAACCGAGTTTGGGGAGTTACTAAAAATTCTTTTGAACTTTATTTTAAAAAGGGAAAGATAGTTTTTCCTGGGGATTATAAATTTTTAAATATTACAAAACCAGCCTTTAGAGTTTTCGAAAGTGAGGATAAAGAGAAAAATTTAACAAATAATGGATCAGAAGTTAATATTACGGCAATTTCAACCCTATTACCCTTAGAAACGGGCCGAACAGAGGAAGGAACGAAGGAACTTACTAACTTAATGGGAGGAAAAATGTTCCCATTCCCAAAACCTGTATCGCTAATAAAGTTTCTAATTAATATAACCAACGACAAGGATTCTATTGTGTTAGATTTTTTCGCAGGGTCTGGTACGGCTGCTCAAGCTGTTACGCAGCTAAATTCAGAAGACGGTGGAAATCGGAAGTGGGTTATGGTTCAGTTACCTGAGGAAACGGAACAAAATAGCGAAGCCCAAAAAGCAGGATACATAACAATTGCGGACATTGCAAAGGAAAGAATTAGAAGAGCGGGGAAAAAGATTGCAGAAGAAAATAAGGATATAAAAATCGATCTAGGCTTTAAGGTCTTCAAACTTGAGTCAACTAACTTTAAAATCTGGGATTCAAGTGTCAAAACACCAAATGAACTAGAGCAGCAAATGCTCAGTATGTTTGACGTAATTCGCAAAGACGCAAACGAAGAAGACCTACTATTCGAGCTAATGCTCAAAAGCGGAATCGAGCCAACAACCCCACGTAAGAAAAAAGAAGTTGCTAGCCTCCCCTACTGGATAATTGGCGATGGGAAACTAATAATTTGTCTTGCCAAAGAAATAACACAAGAATTATTTGACACAATCCTCGCCGAAAAACCCCAAAAACTTATTTTCCTCGAAAGTGCTCTAAAAAGTAACGACCAATTAAAAACTAACCTACACTTACAGGCAGAAAAGGAAGCTCTTGAAATTTCTGTAGTTTAGCTTAGGATAAACTATGACACAAACAATAAAAAGAATAAAACAACTTAAAGTAATTGAAAGTTTTATACAGGCAGATTTTGTTAAAGGTTTTAAGTACGTAGATAAAGCTGGTGAAATTGTTAATATGTTTTATGAAGGAAACACACCGCCAGTGTTTGAAATGAATTTAAACGGATTAACTATCCAAAATATTGATAAACAAACAAGAGAGATTAAAATATCACCTTTTTCATTCTGGGCACACTTCACTGAGCCTGGTAGCTTATACGATATATTCTCATTATTCGAAAAGAAACTAGAGGCTATTGTGCCGATACTATCCCCAGCGGGGTTTCGCCGTCTTGGCTGGAGAAACTACTTCGTCCATGAGTTTAGTAGTGAGAAAGAAAGAGAGAAAGTTTTAATAAAATTCCTGCCCAACAAATTACTGGAGTTTAATGAGATTTCTCTCACTTCAAAAACTGAGAAGATAAGTAGTCAAATTTCAATCAAGAAAGTATTTAAAAAAAGTCCTTCTAAAACAGCTGCTCTCCTACTAGATGTTGATCATTTTATTAGTTATGAGGACTCTGTTGATCTTAGAAGAATCGAAGCCGATCTAAGAGAAATTAAATCATATTTAGATTCTCAGGATTTTCTTGGAGTTGTTAACTGTATTTTAAGTACACGTTAAATCTATGGATTTTCTAAAGTACTTCGCTCAATCTAAAATCCCAACACTTGTTCTTGTAGCACTTGTATTGTTTACAGGGGGTTACATCGTTGTAAACAGTAAAGGTGATTCAAATATTTTATTAGCCGGGGAAGCTTTTTTAGGATTAGGTGGATTCTTGGCGGTAGTTGCTTTTATTGACTATCGAAACAAAGAATACATTGATTCGATAATTACCCATTATAGGCAAGCACTAGAAAGTATCGGTAAAACACATTCGCAAATCGAGGAAAATAAACAAGAAAGTCTTCGCCGTGAGGTAGAGGGTACCAACTATGGAGAAGACTACGCTCTCGAGTCTGAGCCGAAAACAGTAGGAAAGTCATAACACAAAGAATCTCTGGGGATAGGAAGAATGATGAAACTCCAGTTTGATGCAAATCAGGATTATCAATTAGACGCTGTGAAAGCGGTGGTGGACATATTTGAAGGACAACCGTTACAAGCAGATGATTTGACTATTTCAATAGACAGTAACAACGCGAGGCAAAGACTTATTCAGGATGTCGTTGTCGGAAATCAGCTGCTTATCAATGAACAACAGATTGCCTTAAATACTCGCGCTGTCCAGCAACGTAATGGATTAGAATTATCAGAAACAAAAGGCGGCGGTGCTACCTTACCAGCTGCTTTACCAGTAGCTTTAGCATTTGGCAAACTTAAAGACGGAATGAACTTTACTGTCGAAATGGAGACAGCAACCGGGAAAACTTACGTTTATCTTCGCACCATTCATGAGCTTTATAAAACATACGGATTCAAGAAATTTATCATCGTTGTTCCCTCTTTGGCCATCAAAGAAGGTGCTTTAAAAAACCTGGAAATTACCAAAGAACATTTTGCCTCACTTTACAATAATCCAAAAATGGACTGGTACGTCTGGGATCCAAAGAAACGCGGACAGTCACGAGCTTTTGCTACTAATGATAGCTTGCAAATCCTAGTTATTACCATCGACTCATTTACCCGAGCTCAAAACATTATTCATCAACAATCTGATTGGGGCGTGCCGATTGAATATATTCGTGCTACTAATCCTATCGTCATTGTGGACGAGCCGCAAAATATGGAAACAGAAATTCGGAAGAAAGCGATTGAAATGCTTAACTCTCTTTGTACTTTACGATACTCTGCTACTCACAAATACGCCTATAACATGCTTTATAAACTCGACCCTGTCAAAGCCTACGACTTAGGACTAGTTAAAAAAATCGAAGTCGATTCAGTGCTTTCAGAGGATGCTTTCAACACCGCTTATATTCACGTCACAAAAATTGAGCGCCAGGGAAAAAGTGGCCTTGTCGCTCATATTGAAGTAGATCGAGACGATACTCGAGGATTACAACGCCAGGTACTTCGAATAAGTCCTGGTGACGATTTGTTTGCCCTAACCAATCGGGAAATTTATCGAGACTATATTTTGGACCGAATTGATTTCGTTGAGCAATCGGTAGAATTTTCAAACGGACAGATTTTTTATATTGGTCAAAAAAATGAAGGTTTACATGAAGAAATAGTTAAATATCAGGTTCAGCGAACCGTGGAAAACCATTTTGAAAAAGAAGCTAGACTAAAAAATCAAGGAATCAAAGTTCTTTCCTTATTTTTTATCGATAAAGTCGCCAACTACCGGGAATATATCGAAGGTGGGTTTACCAAAGGAAAATTTGCTAAGTGGTTCGAGGAAGCATACAATACTATTCAAGCTAAGCCAAAGTTTTCCGGTGTTTTAGAATTTGAAGCCGAAAAAGTGCACAACGGGTACTTTTCCCAAGATAAAAGCGGTGTTTGGAAAGACACTAAAGGAGAATCTGAAGCGGATGACAATACATACGAGCTTATCATGAAAGAAAAAGAACGTCTTCTTGATCCGAAAGAACCTCTTCGCTTTATCTTCAGTCACTCTGCCTTGCGAGAAGGCTGGGACAACCCAAATGTTTTTCAAATTTGTACTATAAATGAAACAACCTCCGAAATTAAAAAACGTCAAGAAATCGGCCGAGGTCTTCGCTTGCCGGTAAATACGGAAGGACTAAGAGTCAGGGATGATTCAATTAATGTTTTAACGGTAATCGCAAACGAAAGTTACGAAGATTTTGCACGCAAGTTGCAGTCAGAAATTGAAGAAGAAACGGGAGTTAATTTCAGCGGTCGAATTAAAGATAAAAAAGAACGTCGAGCGGTCAAGTTAAACAAAGGTTTTAAATTAGACGTGAACTTTAAAGAGCTCTGGGATCGAATCAAGCACCAAACTCGATATCATGTGACCTTTGACAGCAACAAGCTAATTGAAGAAGTTGCAAAAATTTTGCGAGAGGTTTCGATTAATCGCCCTAGAATAAGTAGTGTTCGGGCTCGAGTAGAATATGGCGAGGATGGATTATCAACAATTGTAAGAGACAGCTCTGGAACATATGCCGTGAATGGAGAAAACGATATTTTAATACCCGATGTTTTAGGAAAAATTCAATCGCATACCAAATTAACTCGAAAAACTATTTTTAATATCCTTAAAACCGCCAATAAAATTCCGGATATTTTAGTAAACCCTCAGCAAGTAATTGATGAAGCAAGACGAGCAATTAATATCGTGATGCCTAGTTTGATGGTTGACGGAATAAAATACGAAAAGATCGAAGGCGGCAGATGGGAAATGAAACGATTTGAAAATGAAGAGCTTGAAACTTACCTTGATGGCTTAGTGGAAGTGAAAAATCAAGATAAAACACTTTACGATCATGTTTTAGTGGATTCTGATGTCGAACGTTCTTTTGCTAAAGAGCTAGAAAATCGCGAAGACGTAAAATTTTACTTTAAACTCCCTAGCTGGTTTAAAATCGACACACCTCTAGGTGGTTATAACCCTGACTGGGCTGTGGTTTTTGAAGGTGATAAAAGAATTTATTTTGTTGCAGAAACTAAAGGAACAGACGATTTTTATGACCCATGTCTTTCTGAGTCAGAAAGACAAAAGATACTTTGTGGACGAAAACATTTTGAAGTTTTCAAGAATATCGTTTATAAGGCTCCAGTCAAAACGGTTCAAAAGTTACTGGAATAGAGAATAATGTCTACTAAAGAAGCTGGGGATTTTGGAGAAAATGAGATTGTTGATCTCATTGCTTGTCCAAATTGTCAGAAAAAATTAATGCTTTTGCCGGTTAGTTTCCCTCTTTACGACGTGCAATGCTCAGGTTGTAACTTCCGTGCGCAGGTAAAAACAAATTGCTGCAAACCTAAGAAAGAAATCTTTGGCGCGACATGGGAAGTAATGGACAAAACCACCAAATCAGGTTACTTCGTTCCCCCATTAATTGCCAATTTTAAATGGGTCGAAAAGGGAGAAATGAAACAAGAAATTAGATTTTATCCTTTTATTCCTAAGATAAATCTCAAAAAATATCTAGCCAAATTTAAGAATGGCCGGAAGGATCTTTGGATGTTCAATTACATCGGCCTCGACACCCTTCCCTATTTTCAACTATACAAAAGCTAACCTCATTTTAGTCTACCCAACTACAGCAGAACGGTTATGGTACAATTGTTTCAACAAGAATTATCATCCGAGGGAAAGATGGGCAGTTTATCTAACCCCCGGAGTTAGATAGATTCAAACCTAAGAAAAGATACTGTAGGAAGTCATAGAGAAGTTTTTGAAACATATAAACTAGTTCGAGATGCAGATATGAAAAGTAAAGATATAGATCAGTTTAAATTATGGTATGACAAAATGAAGGCTCTTAACCAAAAATTTGAAGATGTTTCATGGGAGCAATAATTATGGATAAAAAATTTTGTTCAGCATGTAATCAAGAAAGGGAGGTTGTTAATTCAATACCAATAGATAAGGGATTTCGACATGTCCTTTCTTGTGTCCACAATTTTATTGAGGTTAATCTCAGTGAAACCATAAAGGTAAGTGAGCTAATCGGTTTTAGAAAGACTGGAGAAAATCACGAAAAATATAAGCGCGGAGATAAACCACCTAATACAAACTATGCAAAAAAGTTTATCGAATATGGAGATATAGATTACGGAGCAGCAGTTGTACTTTTTAACGTACAAGATAAGGATTGTGATTTTATGAATCAAGCCGCCTTTCTTTCTGCTCAAGCTGTAGAGAAATACTTAAAAGCCTTCCTTTTTTGGAATTCTCCTCAGCACTACCCAGGATTGTCGGGAAAACAAGTTTTAGAGGAATTTATAAACTTAAGACACGACCTTATAAAAATACTCAATGAGTGCGTCAAAGATAATAACGATTTTAATACCTTTAGGGCTCAATTAGAAAATATCAATAAATACTCACTGTTAAAATATCCTGACATTGAAGATGCAATGGTTTATTCGAGTGGTGGACTGTCTATCAGTAGTGACATTTTGAAAGACGTAAAACAAATTGCTGATTTTACAAAAGAATTAATCCAGACTTCCAACCCCCGGGGTTAAATAGCTTCGAACCGAAGGATTATATTAAATAATGGTAAAATCTGGGTAACCTTGGAGATGTTGAAATGTTTAATCATCCCTTTCATTATACAAGATAAGGGAAATTAGGAGTTTAAAGAAAAAGGACAGGCGAAATGTTCACCTGTCCTAAAAATAGTGTACGCCACCCCGGGGTTTTAGGCTGACTTTTTGAGCCTTAGTTTGCTTGTTGATTGACAGCTTACGGAGCAGTCTTTTTCAACCAGGCTGAGAACAGGAAAAGGGATAGGTTTGTCTGACTTTCTCACAGACCTCGGCCCAGTTATGGCAGGGGACTATAGAAACGTCCCGTCGGGAGCAATGAGCCCCTCCGTAAAGGAAGACGGTACCGGGGTAATCTTTTGGCAGCATCTTAACTACGCCTGGATTGTCATCGACAAATCCCCTTATCTGAGGGTAAAGAGCCGTTAAAATGGCTGCTTTCCAGGCATTTCCTTGACTGAGAGAAACGTTGTCTGGCCTGGTTAAGAGTAGCGCCTTGGGAAAACCATGGCTAACCAACCATCTTTTTGTTCCTGCTCGGGTGGTTCTTGGTCGGTTAGTCAGATAAAGACAGATGGGAACAAGGCCATCAACTTCCCTTACCTTTTCCCCCACCCTTTCCTCGATCAAGGGAAGTTTTCCTTGAACCCCATTGTTGACTCTGTGGTACTCTATCCACGCCAGAGCTTCCGGCGTTTGCCAATAGGGAACCTTTTCGCAGTAGCGATACTGGGTGCTCATCTGCTCTAGGGAAAGGTTTTCAGGATTGCCGAAAAGAGCCATCATTTGCTCAAACCAAAACTGCTTGGTTCCAACCAAGGTGTCGTCCACATCCAGGGATAAACCTGTTTTTCCAAGTCTGTTAAGGTAACCCTTAACTTTGAGTACCATTCCTTCAATGCTATACGGAACCATCACTCCCCCCTTTTGATTTTTTCTCTTCCCCAATGGCTAATCTTAGGAAAGTATTTTACAGCGGTATGAAATACAAGTCAAGCCTGTCCTACGTATGCCACCCCTGGGGTGTCTTCGTATCTGCACCCTAGGATATTTGGATTAAGAGGCTCTGGCATCTTCCAACCCCCGGGGTTAAATAGCCTTGTACCACTTTGGGTACATGGCCCTGAACCCTTTGTGGTTCATAGGCTTCAAACCTAAGGAAATTTTGATTCTACTTAATCAAATAATAACTCAAATGAAACGAATCTAAACAACTCACTTCTTTGATTTTGTGGACCGGCAAAAATTAAAGTGGTATATTTACCACATGCGCGTCAATAATTTTTTCAAATTGATTATCGCAATCGGCGTTTCGCTTTCTGCAGGCGCAATCGGCGCCATATTTACTGCGCCCGCCATTCCCACTTGGTATGCCGATCTTGTTAAACCGGCGCTCAATCCTCCCGCGTGGATTTTTGGACCGGTTTGGACAACGCTTTACGTGCTGATGGGTATTGCGGCTTTTTTGGTCTGGTCCTCCTACCCTAAAGCTTCGGAGGATAAAAAGAAACAGATAAAAATTGCCCTTGGGGTATTCGGCGCCCAGCTTTTCTTGAATGCTGCCTGGTCAATCACTTTTTTCGGTTTCCAAAACCCTGGCTGGGCACTCGTTGATATTATTTTGCTCTGGCTCGCGATCGTATGGACGATGGTTGTCTTTTACCAAATCTCCAAACCGGCGGCCTATCTCCTTGTGCCATATCTTCTCTGGGTCAGTTTCGCTTCTTATCTAAACTATTCGATTTGGGTATTGAACTATTGAAAAAACTTCTTGAATCAAATTTGGACAAATTCGTGAAAAACGGTCAATCTTAGCTTCAATTCAGCTTTCGCAAGGTCCTTGACAAGTATAAGGAAGTATTATAAACTACAGGTGGTCGCGAGGTAATCGCGCCCATCGAAAGAAGGTCTTTAGCTATAAAAGCGGAGATCTTTTTTCGTTTCTGGAGGAAAAAACTTTAGGCCCAGTCCATCTAGTCTTCTACCTTCCCTATAAAACTTCTGTAGACTCAGCTCATCAAATCGCCAGTAATCCCCCTTAGCTTTATTATACTCAAAAATATGATAAACAGGATAACAATAGAGATCTGCTATTTGGATACCTACGGTTTTGTCTGAAGTCGAAAAAAGCAATCGCTCGATAATATTTGGACACTTACGCCAGAAGCTATTATTCTCCTCCCACCTCATTCTATTGTGAATCTCATCCAACCGCTGGCCAATAAAGCACTTCTCTACCTGACCCTCTCTAGGATCGATAATACATATTCCAAGTGAGTTTTGCTTCTCTAGAAATTTTTGAAACCTCTCTAACAAGAAAATATAAGCAATGTCGTAAGGATTTTGTGACGGGTACTTTTGCCAATAGCCCGCTTTGTCAATCACTACAGAGTACAAAATAACTGGAATTTCCCTTAAAAAGTCTGTCATTCGGGCTTCTAGTTCATTATATTTCTGACGATCGTTTAGCTTTATCGGGGAAGACTCCATCAAGTCAGGGTTTGCGTAACGAAGAAAATTAGACTTTATCTCTATATCAGGATTTTGGTAATACTTCTGCTTTATTTGCCTGAACCCGTTCTCGATATTTTGCATATCTTTTTCGTGGATAACACACCCAGATAACACCAAAAATTTACTTCCTTTTTGTGAAACAGGTGTTGTATCTCCAGATTCATCGATGTACATTAGATGCATTTGATTCCTTCTGAACTTCCAAACGTTATTAGCTTAGTCGAAACTCTCTTCAAACAATAGTCGTAAAAATCATCCCTAATAACTAAATATTATCTCTTTTTTCTAGTGGTAGTCAAAAAGAAA
Source organism: Candidatus Woesebacteria bacterium (assembly GCA_020060105.1). Lineage (GTDB taxonomy): Bacteria > Patescibacteriota > Microgenomatia > Woykebacterales > 2-01-FULL-43-14 > JAGVAV01. The sequence continues at coordinate 26,899 of JAGVAV010000016.1, forward strand.
GTATAAGAAAAAATTAACGTTTAGTGTTTTTATTAAAACAGCAAGGGCTTTTTTAAACTTTTTGATTCTACTTTGGACAGAGCGCTGTCCCCTAGGTCTTAATTTGTGATAGTATTACTTTATGAATATTATTAAGGGAAAAAGTGGCGGGATCTGGTCTTTCTTTTGGTTCACCCTCGTCTTCGGGCTGATACTAGCCTTTATCGGGCTCAATATCGGAATCGCCTTTACTCTGCGTCTCCCCGCCACAAATATCAGTTTATCCGGAGGCGTCTCACTCGGAAAGAAGGAAGTCGTCACAGAAGTTTTGCCGAGTTACCTAAGAGACCGAATCGCCGATAACAAAAACTTTATTAATCAGACTCACACCGTCACCATCTGGGTCGCGGAAGGAATAGGAATTTGCATCGTAGGAGAACAACCGGAGGCCCCAAACATCGATCTTGCTTTTAATTTCAAAAGATAGCTTTCGCGAATTTCCAACTCCTAGGGTTAGATAACTTCCAACCGAAGGAATTAGTTTTGTGTTTAGAGCTTTTCAACTCCCCTCTAAAGTGCTAGATTGTATAAAAGGAGGGCAAATGGACAATACCGGCAATCTGCCAGAGGGACAAATCACCCCCAAAAAGAAACTACCCTGGCCCTGGATTTTGAGTAGCATTTTAGTTCTCATAGGCGCATCAATCTTTCTCGCCGGCTTCTTAAAAAACAAAGACCCGAAAATCAGTACTCAAGAAACATCGGCTATCTCCGAGGCGGTAGAGATACCCTCGGAAATACTGTCGAATAAATTCGGCTGGCTGGGCGGAGGTCAAGAAGATATTTCATATATCGGCGATGTCGGCGGCGCCTGGTCTCGTCCTCATCCCGGGCCTTTTCTTTGGGACTCCATGCAAAAAACAGAAAGCAGCGAATTTGATTTTTCCTCCACCGACAGCCTGGTCAAATCTCAACAAAATCAAAATTACGGCACCCTGGTGACTCTCTGGCCTTTTGCCGACTGGGATCAAAAAAACCGCTTGGACAGCGGAAGCTGCGCCGTGAGCAGTGAAGATGAATTTTTACCCAGAGGGGGGAGAAAAGACGAAGGGCATTATCTACCCGGATACCGCTGTAATCCTAAAGATTGGCTATCTTATGAACAATGGATTACCGCCATAGTCGAACGCTATGACGGCGACGGACGGGAAGATATGAAAGGGCTAGGAATTCCGATCAAGTATTGGGAAGTGATGAACGAGCCGGACTTGCAATACCAAAGCGATCTACCGACTGGAGAACCCGAACGGCTAAACTTCTATAAACAAGGCCCCTCTGAGTATGGCGAGCTTTTGAAACGAACCTACTCGGCAATCAAGAAGGCCGACCCTCAAGCCAAGGTCTTAATTGCCGGAGCTGCCGGAGGAAGTCCGAGAATGTTGGGATTTTACGCCGAGCTTTTCAGAAAAATGCCCGAGGCGTCCAATTATTTCGACATCGGCAATGTCCACTGCATTTCCAACGATCAGGAAACAAAAGACTTTAACGTCGGCCCTTACCAAAAAATGCTTGCCGAGGCCGGCATTACCAAACCGATTTGGGTCACGGAAGCAGAGGCCTTTTATGGTCAATCTGCCGAAGAAAACTACCAAAATACCAAGACCAGCACCGAACAAGCCATCTCGGCCGGAGCGGAAAAGATCTTCTTCACCCGCTTTAATTTCCACGACTTTCGAACCGATATGTCGGAAAAACCCAAACTGAGTAATGACTCCTTCGAGGACAGTGAAAAGAAGTTTAAGTCTATAATTGAGAAATATATCATCTCTAAGCCAAAGAGCTTGACCCAAGAAGAAAACCAGCAGGAGCAAAAAGACAACGAGCTAACACCCGAACAGAAACGGGAAAAGCTTTTCCACGATAATGCTTTTCAAATCGGTGATACGCCGGGAGTTTATGGCCGCTTCATCGGTGAAACAACCCGTTCTTGCCTTGATTCAAACTGCAGTGAGCAAAAAGATGGTTGTTACGTTTGGAACAAGTTTAAAGACGAGTGCTATCGGCAAACCAAGGTTTGCTTTAAGGATAGTTGCGCCAAGTCCAAAATTTATTGCGAGCTGGTAGTGGTAAACCAGGGTAGCAGCAAAGCGGTCAACGTCAGTTTTGACGCCAATTACGTCACCAAAGACGGAACAAAGCACCTTGTTCAAAAACTTAGCTCGAAAATTGAAGTGGGCCACGGCTGGCCGTTTTCTTGGACTTATGATGTCGCCACTGGCGACAGCGGCCGGTGCGATTACGGAAACTTGCGTGTAGAATAACAAATAGCTTCAATTCCCCGCTTCCTTAACTCCTTTCAAAGAAAAAATTCCAACCCCCGGGGTTAAATAGTCTTGTACCACTTTGTGGTTCATGGGCTTCGAACCTAAGGAGTTGTCTTTATGTTTAAAACACTTCTTGAACCAACGAAATCTTTTTTCGTTTTTGGAGGAAAAAACTATTAAGCAGTAAAAAATAGTTCTTTTTCTGAGACTAGAGCGTAAAAGGAAAAAATATTTATGGATAGAGGGATCAATGAAGATAGCTCAAAGTTAGAAACTAATGTAAATAAGTTATAAGCTGCAACTAATGGAACGATTACCATCCCAACATACCAGGCCCACTTCTTGTGTCTCCTTAATGAGGAACCCCAGATTATCCCAAACACGCCCAAAAACAACGACAAAATTCCGATTAATGGCTGGTTTGGATTATCAATTATTCCCCCCTGAAAAATAATTGGGAAAACAACCAAAAACATAAAAGATAAAAGGAAAATCGGGGACACAATGATATATAACCAACCAACAATATTTGTTTTCATAGTTTTATTCTAAGGTATAAACCCCGTGATTTGAAAGCAAATATAATCTTGATCCATCATCACTCCATTTCACTTTTTCGACTATAATGAATTCGCGCTGGTTCTGTTTTTGTAGCACCAGTCCTTTATTGACCTCTACCCAAGTTTTACCGCCATCTTGGCTGGCAATTACTCCATCCGCTTTCGTTCCAGCCGCAATTATATTTGGGTCCGATGGATTCACCGAAAGACTAGTTATCCATTTTTGTCCAGTGCTCGTGATCGTATCAAAACGGCTAATCTGGTTAGATTTGGAGATGTTTTTGGGCAGATCTTTTCCCTGCAAAGTATCTCCTAAAGACTCCCAACTATTTCCACCATTAGTTGAGGTAAATATTCCGCCTAACCCCCCAACTATTATTCTTCGAAAATTGTTTGGATCGACATAATGAGAATTTATTGAAGATGTTTTTGGTAGAGCGTCTTCTCCCGTCATAAGGGTTTTGCCTCCGTCAGAAGATTTGATTGTTGGGGCAAACCTCAAATATATTTGGTTTGGGTCGCTTGAATTAATGGATAATCCGTTAACAGATGTAAGATCCGGCAGAGTTTGCCAAGTGTCGCCCATATTTTCCGTTTTGATAAGCGTATAATCGCCGGCAATGGCATAAAGGATCTTGTTGTTGCTTGGAGAGATTACTAAAGCTGAGACTCCTACTCCGTCCTTCTCTGAAAATTTAGTCCGAACGCCATTGTTTACTGATTCCCAGCTTTGCCCCCCGTCTTTACTTCTATACACGCCCGACATTCCTGACGCGGCAAAGACGGTATTGCCAGAGTTGTCAAAAACTATTTGATAAGGCAAATCATTTAGTTTAATCTTTGCTTGAGTTGGTTGACTATTCAAGTTATCCCAAAAAGAATCAACTTGCCAAGTTTTTCCTCCATCGAAGCTCTTATATAAATGATCCTCACAACTTACAAAAATTTTATCGTTTTTAATCCCAATCTCTCGGCATTCTTGATTACCTATTTGTTCAATTTGTTTCCATTGAGAAAAAGTTTTATTGTTAAGTTCAACCTTGCCACTCAAAAGTGATGTTTTGTTTTTAAGATAAAAAAATCCTCCAGCAATTCCGACAATAATTAATAAAACCACAAAAACCATATAGTAGATTTTTTTACTACTTTTGCTTGGCTGGTTTGTGGCAGGAGTTAAGTTAGTTGCCGTTGATTGACTATCGAGGGTGTCAAATGCTTGCATAATATCGTTTTCATCTCAGCCGTTTATAATCGAATCACTTTTTATATTTTCTCTACTTACTCCATTTTGGAGCTGTTGTTTAATGTAATCGAGTAATTGTTGCGTAACCATATTTTTTATCTTAGTTAGGTCTATGTTCAATATATACTAATCTTCTAGAATTCTGCAACTGTTAAAAGTTGGCAATTAAGTTACAGTTATATGAGACTTCTAACGAGGATCATGAATTGTTTCTAAGCCTGCTTGTTGAAACGCGTTAAGGTACTCTTCTTTGGTAAATAGACCCAATTCATGCAACTCGGTGAAATGCTCAACATCAGCTTCTAAAATTATCACTTAGGATTAATTTAGAAAAGCACCTATCACCGTAAATTCGTAGGATTGGCTTTAATCATCTGGATTGACTTGGTTAGTTAATTTTGGCAAACTGGAAGTATGGGAAAAGAAAGTTTGCTACTAATGGCCAACCCAGCAGAGGGTCTATTGATGGTGATTATCTGTATCTAGCTGATGGGGATGCAGGTTTAACTGTTGTAAATATTGCTAAGTGACTTTGAGTACATGCTAATATAAATTATGGCCTTTAAATTTTCTAAAAAATTAAATAAAACATTAAAATGGCTTCTTGTCATCCCTGTTGTTGTTATTGCCTTCTTTGTTATTATGTTTATTAAATATTCTGGTCCTCCAAGCCAGGAAGAAGTTAATGACAAATTTATAGTAGTTAATCCTCTTGACCTTTCACAAATAAAAGGTCTCTCTAAATACAGAAGTTGTGCCGGGCACGATTACCGAGGACCAATAGTCCAAACCGGCAAGAAAGAAGCAACCCCACGGTCAATGAAGCACTATATAAAAGTGAAAGATGAATTAGCCGGCAAAAATGGTGTGGTTAAAGCCATTGCCCCCTTTGACGGTAAAATTTTAGACATCGTAAATTGGGAAGAGGTTAATATACCTGAAGACCAGAATATCTGGTTGACCCCTGATACTAATGAAAAAAGTCCAAGGCAATGGGTCTTTATCTTTTTCCATATTGATTTAAAAGACGGGCTTGAGAAAGGTTCTAAGATAAAAGCCGGAGAGGTCATAGGTACCGCGCATTTGAGAAGAGGCCCGGAAAAATACACTGACAATTTTGATATGGCGGTAAAGTTTATGAGACCCATGAGTCCCCCGGCAATTGATCTTCCTTTGGCTCATGCAACTGCTGAGGTCTTTGCAGAGTATGAAAAACTTGGTGTAACGCTACCTGGCTTGGAAATCTCGGAAGAGTACCGTGACCAAAACCCCTGTCCTACAACTGGGCAAGTTAGATTAGGAGATGTCTTTTTCCCTGCCTCAACAGATCCCAACGACTGGGTTTACTTTAAAGAGTAAAATAGGTAAGTCTATCTTGTAATTTATTTTAGAAAGTCCTAAAATTTGCTAAAGATGAAAGATGTCTTCAAGATTCTCAGAGAAATTGGTATTGAATATCAACAATACGACCACCCAGCAGTTTTTACTGTGGAGGAAGCCGAGAAGTATGCTAGAGAGGATGGAGCACATAGTAAAAACCTATTTTTAAGAAATAAAAAAGGTAATAAACACTTCTTAGTTATTTTAGAAGGATCAAAAAGAGTCGACTTGAAAAATTTGGCAAAATTGGTTGGTGAAAGTGATTTGAGTTTTGCTTCGGGAGAAAGACTGTTAAAGCTTCTTAGGCTTACTCCCGGTTCTGTTTCACCATTTGGGCTGATCAATGATGAGGGGAAAGAAGTTCATGTAATCGTGGATAAGAGCTTACTAGTGTTTGACATGCAAGGATTCCACCCAAATGTTAATACTTCAACCTTAGTTATAACAACAAAAAATTTTAAAAAGTTTTTAGAGTGGACAAAAAATCAAATCTCATATCTTAATATCTAGCCAAAATCTCCCAAAAGTCCTAAAATTTGCGCTCCTTCTTACCTTTCATAAATTCCGGCTTTAGAATGAACTTGTTTTACCTGTAGTAAGTTTTTGCTTGGCTTTCAGGGAAAGTTGCGGGGCAGGAACCGGAGGGGCTGTAAACCATAGACATCTGCATGTCTGAATCTATCCGGAAAAAGGCATAACCTTTGTAGGTACTTGTATGCCAGTTATCTGTTAATTGGTAACAGTGGGAATTAGTTATCTCTTTAGGGTCCTTATATGTTGGGTTCGAAGGATAGATGGTAAATACTCTTTTGTTAATTTCATAAATAGTGATGTTTTTATCTGAGGTCGTGTAAATTGAAAATGGGTTTGCATAAACTCCTTCATATTCTCCCGTACTTAAACCCTCTTTTTTCAGATGCCAGAGTCCTGACAAAGTACCTTTTTTATCAGTTGATGGATTACCGCAGGATTTTGCCTCCCCGGCTTTGGTAGTACCTAGTAGTTTATAAAACTCATTTTTTATCTTTTCATCCTCATAATAATCAAAGATACAGGCAGCATTGACTAAAATATTGGCTGAGTAACTATCTTCATACCGTTTCTGGTTTACAAATTGGTTTTTTACCTTTTTATCCTGCAGGTAGATATTCCAATTGCGCGCCTGTGATGTGCCGGTAGTGGTGCCGATAACCTCTCCGGCCTTGAATTTGATTGATGGTCTTAAATCAGTTGTTCTTGAGTCGTTTAATTTTGGTTTATTACCAACTGCATTCACTATTTTGGGGCTGGCATTTTTGATATGGTGAACCACCAGGCTTATGTCTTTATTGATTTGAAAATGGAAAGCCCAGTCCGGTTCTGGTTCAGGCTCCATCAGAGTATGAGAGTAAGAAACCAGCTCCATGTCAGTTGGTGCATATACCTCGATCGGGCCTTTGGCTGCAATGTCCTTTTTAATATTAATTGTCATACCGCCTAAGGGTTGGACTTCATTGTAGCCTCCGTTTGATTCACCTAAAGGCGAGACCCAATCGATTTCCTCCGGATTAAAGATCGGGTGTGTGAATTGAGCGGGTGCAGGATTAGAAGGACTTTGTTCTGTCTGATTTTGAAAATCGCTGCTGATAGGGTTTTGTGAACGGTCAAAAGGCCTAAAAAGGATGAAGCCTGCAGCTACGATCACTGCAACAACCATTAAAATTAGGACGAAAGAGAAACCTTGCTGGATTTTGCACACCAGAGAGACTATATTACTAGGCATTAATAAATCCCCTCATCTTACAAACTCTACGAAATTATCCATTTGCCATGGGCCTTGGCTGCAGCTACCAGAATCCAGTTTGCCTATTTTTAATTTTTCCGGCTCCGGCATGTTCAACAACATTACTGTGGTAGATGGCTGTTTACCATGGCTATATAAAGATTCTTTCGTTTCAAAGCAGTATGTTTGTCCATCAGCTTTCACATCCCTAAAAGGCCTGTTAATTAATTCTTCATCCTTTTATATAGACTTGTATCATCAATATATTAATTCATGGTCTCAGCTTCATTTAGTTTTTCATACCTACAGCCAGGGAAAATCCAGGAAGCCTCGTCATAAATCTGGGGATTGCCTGTATACTCTTCCCAGTCTTTGGCAAACTGCAGGATTTTTTGAGCGTATTTTTCTTTGACGGAATCATCCAGCAAGAGGTAGAGGCAATAATTTTCGATATCTTCTGGTCTAAAACCGTCTAGAAAGACGCTAATCTCGGTCATGGTAAAATTTCCGGCGTCGTTACCATAGCCTAAAGAGATTTCGCCGATCACCTCCCCGGCCTGGACGGTCTCGCCTTTTTTAAACCGAACATTTTCCAGATGATCGTAGGCAATTCGCCAAGCCGGGGCCTCCAGAGGCTGAATCATCAATTCATAATCGTTAGACTCCGGCTGGAAACGAAGATCCACCACCTTTCCCGATCCAACGGCCATCATCTTCGTTCCTTGGGGTAAAAAATAAGTCGGGTGAGGAAGAATCTTTTTCCCTTGATCGTTTTTCGCCAAATAGCCAAACTCGAGAAACACCCTGTTCTCCCAGGCCTGATCTTTGCTAAAAACAAAATCCCCGGCCCGGCTGGTGGAAGGATTAAAGTCCTCAAAATTAACCCCGAGATTATAGACGGTCGGACGGTTTTTTAACTTCACTTCCTTGCTCTGAAACATTGGGGGAAGAACTGAGCTTTCTTTAAGAAAAAGGTTAAAGACAACGACGATAAGCAAGGTAGTGAAGGCTAAAACTGTTGCGACAAGAAAAACTTTTTTCATAGGCTAAGCAAATTATATCAAATACCGGCCAAGTAAGTTTTCCAACCTAACAGAAGGCGGAATGAAAAAGCTCCAACGGGCTTGTTGGAGCTTTTGACGGCTAGGCTTTCAGGTTTTTTTGAACCTTTTCAATGGCTGCAACTAGGAGATCCAGAGCGTAAGGATCGTAGGTAAAGGCTCCTTTGATCTGCTCGTAGCAGTCCTGTAGGGTTAACGCTACCTCAGCCATATCCCCGCGGATACTTCTGGGAAGCTGATCATCTAAGGTAAAGTCCTTAATCTTTTGCCTCAGGACGGGAAGCCTCCTGGCAACACTGGCCTCTTTCTCTTCATCCGAAGCTCGAATCAACTGCGACCGTATCTCCGGGTCGTTGAGTTCTTCCATCGCCTGACTGACAGCCGACCAGGCCACTGGCTTGCCGTGGAAAAGGGGGCTGCGAACCCAGTCGATCAAATGCTGACAAGCAAAGGACATAATCTTCTCTCCTATTTTTATTTGGGGAAATTATACCAAAAGCTAGCCACTTAGTCAATACTACAGGATATTATCGCAATGGTTCAATACCTTCGCAACAATTGCTAACTAAAAAGGTAGGTGTCAAACTTAAGTTGTTAGCACTTAAAGAAAGGACACCTACCATGAGTTA
>JAGVAV010000027.1 GCA_020060105.1 Candidatus Woesebacteria bacterium
AGAATTGATTGTCGGGTTTGTCCAAGCGACGGTCTTTATGATGCTGACCTTAGTGTTTATGGTGATACTGACTCAAAAGCACGGGGCAGAGGAACACTAACACAGTTAAAAATGTAAAGTTAAAAATTTAAAGGAGGTTAATTTATGGAAATTTCGGTTACTGGTGGTCTTATCATTGCCCTTGGCGGGATTGCTCCGGCCATTGGGATTGGCATGATTGGGGCGAAGGCGATGGAAGCAATTGGTCGAAATCCTGAAGCCTCAGGCAAGGTGTTGCCGGCAATGCTTCTGGGTATGGCTTTCGCGGAAGCGATCGCGATCTACGCGTTAGTTTTAGCGTTTGGAGGTTAAGGTATTAAGAAATGGGTTTTCTCAAAGATTTTGGATTTGAACCGATACTGCTGATTGCTCAAATAGTCAACTTTGTAATACTGCTACTTTTACTGAAACGGTTTTTGTATAAACCGGTTCTTGGCATGCTTGAGAAAAGAAGGAATCAGATTGCCGAAGGCCTGAAAAACGCTCAGGAGATGGAAAAAAAGTTAGCCGAGACAAAGATTGAGCAGGAGCGGATATTAAGCGAGGCGGGTAAGAAGGCCCAGGCATACATTGAAGAGGCAAAATCTGCGGCGGAAGATTTTCGAGTTAGGTCGGCGGCCGAAACAAAGGCTCAGGTTGAGGCTATGCTTCACAAAGCGAAAGAAGCGATCGAAATGGAAAGAGGGAAAATGAGAGCAGAGCTGCGAGAAGAGCTGGTTGATCTAGTTGTCAAAATGACCTCAAAAGTGGCGGGAAAGACTTTGACTGATCAGGATCACAGTCGGCTGTCCCAAGCGGTTTTGAAGGAGATTAAGTAATGAAAGTGAAGAAATTTGGTAAGAAGAAAGAAGCTCAAAAAATTGCTCGAATGGCTTTTAAGCAAAGTTTTAGCAATGGGGTGATTTCGGAGAATAAAGTGAGAGCTTGGCTAAGAGCAATAATTAAAGCCAGACCCAGAGACTTAATCAGCGTTCTAAAGGTTTATCAAACTTTAATTTATAATCAACTTAAGAAGGAATCTGTTTTGATTGAATCAGCCGCGCCTTTGGAAGTAAACGTTCGGAACAAACTAATTGATCGACTAGAAAGCGTTTACGGAAAAAGACTTCAAACCTATTTTGAAGTTAATCCTGATTTAATTGGCGGTGTTAGATTAGTTTCAGGAGATTGCGTTTGGGATGGATCAGTAAAAGGAAGTCTAGATAGTCTAAGTGATGAGGTCAGTGCGAGGTAATTATGTCAGAAACTAACAGTATTATCAAGGAAATTGAAGAACAAATTGGCCAACTTCAAGTCGGAGTCCGCAGAAGCAGTGTTGGGACGGTTACGGAAATTGGCGACGGAATCGCTCGAATTGACGGTTTGTCTGAAGTGATGAATAACGAGTTGGTGGAATTGCCGGGAGGGCTTTTCGGTTTAGTTTTAAACTTGGAAGAGAATGAAGTCGGGGCAATTCTTTTAGGCGATTATCTAAACTTAAAAGAAGGCGATCAGGCTAAGGCGACGGGCAAGATTCTTCAAGTTCCGGTTGGAGAAGGTCTTAAGGGTCGGGTGGTTAACGCTTTGGGCGAGCCTATTGATGGAAAAGGACCAATAAAATCCGAAGCTCATCGGCCGGTCGAAAAGATTGCGCCGGGGGTGGTGACTCGTCAGAGTGTGAACACGCCTTTACAAACCGGTTTAAAGGCGATTGACTCGATGATTCCGATTGGCCGGGGACAACGCGAGTTGATTATCGGCGATCGGGGTTTGGGAAAGACGGCACTGACGATTGATACAATTATTAACCAAAGGTCCGCAAATGAGCCGGTAGTTTGCATTTACGTGGCGATTGGTCAAAAAACCTCAAAGGTTGCCCAAATTGTCGATGTGTTGGAAAGCCACAAAGCAATGGACTACACTGTCGTAGTTTCAGCTTCGGCTTCGGATAACGCGACGATGCAGTATTTGGCTCCTTACACCGGTTGCGCCATTGGCGAATACTTTATGGAGCAGGGCAAAGACGCTTTGGTAATTTATGACGACTTGTCAAAACATGCATGGGCATATCGGCAGATTTCCTTACTTTTGCGCCGACCTTCAGGACGGGAAGCTTACCCGGGAGATATCTTTTATCTTCACTCAAGGTTATTGGAAAGGGCGGCAAAACTTAACCAAGATAACGGGGGCGGATCACTAACTGCTTTGCCGATTATTGAAACTCAAGCCGGAGACGTTTCTGCTTATATTCCAACAAACGTGATTTCGATTACTGACGGTCAGATATACCTGGAAGGAGATCTTTTCTACGCGGGCACGCGGCCGGCGGTTAACGTGGGTCTTTCCGTTTCCCGTGTCGGCGGGGCTGCCCAGATCAAGGCAATGAAACAAGTGGCGGGGAAACTTCGTTTGGACCTGGCTCAGTACCGAGAGTTGGCCGCCTTTGCTCAGTTTGGCTCAGATTTAGATCAGGCAACTCAGGAAAAACTGGAAAGAGGAAAAAGAATCACCGAAGTTTTAAAACAATCCCAATACGAGCCTTTGTCTGTGGAAAAGCAGGTCGTGATTATTTGGGCGGTAACGAATGGCCACCTTGATGATGTTCCTGTCGAGAAAGTTAAAGATTTTGAAGTAAAGTTTCTCGATTTTATGAGTACTCGAGGTAGAGGCGTTTTGGAAGCGATGGAGAAAGAGAAAACTTTATCAGATAAATTGATCGAAGAGCTTAAGGATAAAGTGGAGGAGTTTAAAGAAGGATACAAAATTAGTTAAAAGTTATTGAAAATTTATATTTTTAACTTTGAATTGTTGTTATGGCTAGTACGAGAGAAATTAGACGCAGAATTAAGTCAATAAAAAATACCGCCCAGATTACCAAGGCAATGCAGCTGGTCGCCGCGTCAAAGATGCGCAAGGCTCAGACGCAGGTGTTATCCGGCCGGCCCTACAGCGAGCTGATGAATAGTCTTCTTTCCAGCTTAGGCGGAAAGATTGACCGAAACATCCACCCACTGCTTAGGAATGGAAACAAAGAGGGGCAGCCCAAAATTGGGGTGATCTTGATTGGTCCGAGCCGAGGTTTGGCCGGGGGTCTGATGAGCAATTTAATGCGGGCAATGTTTGGTTTTATGGAGCAAAAAGAGATAAGTCCGGTTAATAAAAAGATTCACTCTCATCAGGTGGAAATCGAGGCGGTAAAAACGGAAGAAGAGGCGGAGGGTTTGTCTCTTGGGGTGGTAAGTGTGGAAAAGAAGGCACGGGATTTTGCGGTAAAAACAGGGGGAAATCTGATTGCCGATTTTCAAAAACTGTCTTCTCCCCCGTCAACCGCCGACACTAACCCTATCGCTCGGGTGGTGATAGACGGTTTTTTGGTATCAAGATTTAACGAAGTTTATTTGATTTACTCTCATTTCGTTAACACTATGACTCAAAAGGCGGTAATTAAGAAGATTTTACCGATTGAGGAAGAGTTTGTGATTAAAGAAGAAGATCAGGGAAAGGATTATTTTAGCGAATATCTTTTTGAACCAAATCCAAACGATTTACTGGAAGCCCTCCTTCCCCACTATATCCAGATGGAGGTTTATCAAGCGGTCCTTGAGGCTGTCGCTTCCGAGCACAGCGCCAGGATGGTAGCGATGAAAAACGCGACGGATAACGCTTTGGAAATGATCGAAGACTGGACTCTAACTTATAATCAGGTTCGGCAGGCTAATATTACTCAAGAGTTGTTGGAGATTACTTCGGCAGCCGCGGCACTAGGACGGTAATTAAAAAGTAGAAATTAGTAAATAACCACTGTATTTTTCTACTTACTATTTTCTATTTACTAATTACCCAGGTATAATAATCTCAGTTACGAGGGAGAAATATTGACATGACAAGCAAAAATGTTGGAAAAATTAAGCAAGTTATCGGTCCGGTGGTGGACATTGAGTTCGAAGGTGAGTTGCCCCAGATTTATCACGCCTTGGAGGTAGAAAGAACGGGCAATAAGGAAAAGTTAGTACTCGAAGTTCAATCCCATTTGGGTGACAATTGGGTTCGGGCGGTGGCCATGGATTCAACCGAAGGATTAAAGCGTGGTCAAGAAGTCTTAGACACGGGAAAACCGATCAGCGTTCCGGTTGGCGAAGAAGTTTTGGGACGGGTTTTGAACGTGATTGGTCAGGCGGTAGACAAGAAGGGAGAAATTAAGGCGGCCAAATACTATCCTATTCATCGACCCGCCCCTTCATTTACCGAGCAGGAGACAAAGGCAGCGATATTAGAAACGGGAATTAAGGTTATTGATCTAATTGCCCCTTTTGTGAAAGGCGGTAAAGTTGGGGTTTTTGGCGGAGCGGGGGTTGGAAAGACGGTCATTATCCAAGAATTGATTCGCAACATTGCCGAAGAACACGGCGGTTACAGCGTTTTTGCCGGAGTTGGCGAAAGAACCAGAGAAGGAAACGACCTTTGGCATGAAATGAAAGAATCTGGGGTAATCAATAAAACGGCCATGGTCTTTGGCCAGATGAACGAGCCGCCCGGGGCGAGACTTAGAGTGGCTCTGTCTGGGCTAGCGATGGCGGAGTATTTTCGAGATGAGAAAAATCAGGATGTGCTGTTGTTTATAGATAATATCTTCCGGTTTTCTCAAGCGGGTTCAGAAGTTTCCGCTTTGCTTGGCAGAATCCCTTCGGCAGTGGGCTATCAACCGACTTTAGCCGCGGAGATGGGTGACCTTCAAGAAAGAATTACCTCGACGAAAAGCGGTTCGATAACTTCAGTTCAGGCGGTTTATGTTCCGGCAGATGACTACACAGATCCGGCGCCGGCCACAACTTTCGCTCATTTGGATTCGACCATTGCCCTTGATCGGTCAATATCCGAGCAAGGGATTTATCCGGCTGTGGATCCTCTTGCCTCGAACTCTCGGGCTTTGGATCCAAAAATTGTTGGACAGGAGCACTATGAAGTGGCTCGGGGAGTTCAGAAAGTTCTCCAGCGATATCGGGAGCTTCAGGATATCATTGCGATTTTGGGAATGGAAGAACTTTCGGATGAAGATAAACTAACCGTTTCAAGAGCCAGAAAGATTCAAAGATTCTTTTCCCAACCTTTCTTTGTGGCTGAACAATTTACCGGTCGATCTGGTAAATACGTGCCGGTGGCAGAAACGGTTAAAGGATTTAAGGCTATTTTAGCCGGTGAATATGACGAGGTTTCCGAAAGCGACTTTTACATGAAGGGTGGGATTGAAGAAGTCCGGTAATAATATTAAGTATTAAAAATCAAACATCAAAAGTATAAATCAAAAATAAATAAGATTTCGTTGAAGTTAACTCACCCCCTTGTTTTTAATTGATTAGGTTTAGGTTATAATATGACGTTAAAATTGGAAATAGTGACTCCAGAAAAAAAGGTTTATAGTGACGAGGTTGATTCGGTTGTTGTTCCAGGTGTGGAGGGTGAACTCGGTATTCTCTCCCATCATATTCCCCTGATGACCCAAATCTTACCGGGAGAACTGCGAATTAAAAAAGGATCAGAGGAGACTCATCTGGCGACGGGAGGCGGTTTCGTTGAAGTGACCGGACGGAAGGTCTCAGTTCTGACCGATTTAGCCGAAAGGGCCGAAGAAATTGATATCCTCCGAGTCGAAGAAGCCAAACGAAGGGCGGAAGAAGCTTTGTCAGAAAGACTGACTGCCGAAGAGTATGCCACCACAGCAGCCACTCTCCAACGAGCTCTTGCTCAACTTAAAGTCGCTCGTAAGCGCCGCCACTAGGAGTATTTCCGGCCGTTTAGTTTTACCCAGCCGTTGAGGTGTTGATTTTCCGAAGCTTCGTGAGTTTCGTGGATTAGTCCCCCTTTTTCGTTCCAGACGTATTCCCCCCGAACGCTAATCTCATCACCAACGTTTAGAGGCACCCTACTCGCTCGGTCAAGGTTATGGGCAATCAGAATCGTTTGCCCGTCGACGCAGCGAATTATAAAGCGCTGATGAGGCGTATCTTCGATATCGTCTGAAAGAACTTTGGCGACATTCCCCTTGGCTTCAAGCGGAATGTGGGTGGATTTGTTTTCGAAGGCTGATCGAGGAGTTGGCATAGTCCAATTGTCAAAAATGTTACAAAATACTTAATTAATAATCCACTCCCTAATTAAAGCAGAAAAATCTAAACCATTTACTCGCGAGTCACGATTGAAATCAGCTAGAGAACTAGCGGAAGTGGCAACTACCCAATTACTTAACAAAACGTTCACGTCATGATGATTGACTAGGCAATCATCATTTAAATCCGAGCGGGAACAATTATTTGTTCCGCCATCCCAGCCCGCAAGTCTGGCCATCATCCACCACCAAGCGCTGGCTACTCTCTGCCGCCCGGTCGCATTCAGGTGTCCCCCATCATTACTGTAGCTGGAATACATGGCCTCATAACCGCTGCTATCATAAATGGCACGACCTTGCGGGTCATGACTTTCAATCGCCGCCAGGTCAAATAAAATTCCTCCGTTTTCTGAAACGTACTGTCGAAGCAGCGTATTGAAAGTTTCTCGTTCTCGGTTACCTCCGCTGGTGGTAATCGCCGCGGTGAACCAGACAAAAGTTACATTGGGGTAATCTTGCTGCAAAGCCTCAATCATTGGTCGGTAAAGATCCCATACATACTGCCCAGTATAAATGCTTGACGCGCCACCTCCCGCAAAATCAACGTAGCAAAACTTCATTAAACCTATTCCTAAGTGATTGCCATATCCTGACCGAATTGCTGAGTCAAAACCATTGATTTTTGTTTCCGGCAGAGTATTACTTCCGAATGAAAAATCGCCCAAACCTGAGTGAGTATCATACCAGGTCATGACTGGATTGCTTACTCGAGTAAGGCTGTAGCGACTGGAGTCGCTTGCCGATAGCTCATCTAAACCAGTGAGAATATTATAGCCGACCGATTTGTGGGAAAAGAAGATATCGAGATTTCTGGCGGTATCTAGGCTATCCTGGGGAATTAAGGTAGCATTGACGTGATTATGGTTAATAATAATTGATTGAGACTGAGCTCCCACTTTGATTGAGGGGGCTTGAAGAAAACCACCTAATTTAGGAGCAACCAAGGACAAAGTCATTAAGGTTAGGCTAAATATTAAGGCTTTTTTCACAAAGTTTATTCCTGGATAGATTTATGACTGACATTTACTATCTTAAACCCTTGCTTGGGCCAAATCAAGACCTAAATTCTAAATAGGAAGTCTTGGGGGTTTTGTTCAAGCGGATCAACGATTGTTTATTGCCAGGAAGCCTAGTATTTTTATATCTTAAGAAAAATGACAAAAAATATCTTGCCTGACCAAATTGAAAATTTTGGTTTTCCGATTACCCTCGCTTTTTCTAAGGACGGCCGGGCTTACCTTAGCGAAAGAATGACCGGTCGTTTGTGGCAAGTTGATCACGGGAAACAGGTTCTGATTAAGACTTTTCCCGTTGTCCCCTTGATCGGGCATCACGAAACCGGCTTTTTCGGCATTGCCCTTGACCCAGACTTTGAACGAAGTGAAAGTATTTATTGCTACTACACGGCTGGAACAAGCGAAAAGGATTTTAAAAATAGAGTGGTGAGAGTTAAAGCGGATGGGACAGGGGAAATGGTTGTTTTAGATAATCTTCCGGCCGGAGTTCTTCACAACGGGGGAATTATGGCTTTCGGACCGGATAAAACACTCTATGTTGGGGTAGGTGAAAATTACGTTCATCAGGACCTTGCTCAAGATGTTAATTTTCTGGGCGGGAAAATTTTAAGGATCAATCGAGACGGCAGTATTCCGGAAGGCAATCCCTTTCCAAACTCGCCGGTTTATTCCTACGGCCACCGAAATATTTTCGGTTTGGCCTTTCACCCGACAACCACGAAACTTTATGTTAGCGATGTTGGTCCAAACGATAACGATGAAATTAACCTTATCGAAAAAGGAGGCAATTACGGTTGGCCGATTGTCAAAGGGGTGGCCAAGGACTCAAGGTTTATTGACCCTTTAATTACTTACACTCCAACCATCACTCCAACCCAGAGCGTTTTTGTCGGAAACGATCTTTACTTTGGCAGTTTTAATGAAGGAACAGTTCACAAACTCACTTTAGGTGGGGAGAATTTTGCCCAGGTTGTTAAAGATGAGATAGTTTATCGAGGAAAATCTTTAGGGGTTATCGGTGTCTTTTACAGCCCGGATAATCAGTTTTACGTGGTTAAGCCCGATCGTGTTCTTCGCTTTACTCCCGAGACTAGTTAGGGGCATTATTTTTCGATTTCGTCTGCGTTTCCCTTTAGGCAAAAATACTGGGAGAAGAGGTCGTTTTCTTGCCAAACTAAGCAGGTCGGACACTGGCAGGGAGCGGAAGGGTCAAGATCTTTGCACTTAGCCCGGCCAATGCGGCAATAAAGCCCGGGCATAATTTCGGGTTCCGGCAATTCTCCCCGATTTTTGGCTTCCATGGCCTTCATCATCAGTTCTTTAGTGCATTCGCTTTTCGTCTGGACCGGGCAAGACGGGCAACGGCACTTGTCGGCGTTTTCCATGGTGTAAGCAACTTTTGGCATGTTTCCTCCAAAATCACCTCGAAGTTTATATACAGAATGTTTTTTGGAGAATTGATTTGAGTCATAGGCCTATCATAAAAGTCATCGGGGTTTAGAGCAAGAGCAAACGGAGCGAACGGTTGACATGTATGTGGCGTGTCCACCACGGTAATTATTTTAGTATTTATTTTTGATATTTAATCTTTAATATTTAATTTTTGTATGGTAGCCCCAAGGGGATTTCCTCCTTCGTCCGTTAACCGACGGACTTCGGAAGGGCGAGCAGACCCTTAAGTAGTTACAGCTTCAGTATTCTAGATGGTTTTAACCTTATTGGTAGCC
>JAGVAV010000032.1 GCA_020060105.1 Candidatus Woesebacteria bacterium
GAGGCGATCAAAAAATTGATTGGTTTGCAAGCCAGGACTGCCCGGGTAATTCGAGGAGGAAAGGAACAGGATATTCCGGTGGAAGAGGTGGTGGTTGGAGACATTGTGGTGGTGAGGCCGGGCGAAAAGATTCCAGTGGATGGGAAAATCATTGAGGGGACTAGCGCCGTTGACCAATCAATGATCACCGGAGAATCAGTCCCGGCAGATAAAGGAGTTGGCGATGAAGTGATTGGGGCGACGATCAACAAAGCAGGTTCTTTTAAGTTTAAAGCGACAAAGGTTGGTAAAGATACCGCGCTTTCGCAAATTATTCGTTTGGTAGAGGAAGCCCAGGCCTCCAAGGCCCCGGTGCAAAGGTTAGCCGATACGGTTACGGCTTACTTTGTCCCAATGGTAATCGGAATTGCCGCTTTAACCTTTCTCGTTTGGTTTCTTCTCGGTCCATCGCCGGCGCTGACAAACGCTTTGGTGACGAGCGTGGCTGTTTTGATTATCGCTTGCCCCTGTGCCTTGGGATTAGCCACGCCTGTTTCAATCATTGTCGGGACGGGGAAAGGGGCGGAAAATGGAATTTTGATTAAAGACGCTCAGAGCCTGGAGCTGGCTCAAAAGATTAAAACGATAGTTTTTGATAAAACTGGGACTTTGACTAAGGGCCAGCCAGAACTTACCGACATTATTCCAGCGAATGGTTGGTCGGAAAAAGATCTGCTTCAAATTAGCGCTTCCGCCGAAAGATTATCTGAACACCCCCTAGGTCAAGCGGTAGTCAAAAAGGCGAAAGAAAATAGTTTGCCTCTTTCCGAACCGAAAGATTTTCAGGCGATTACTGGCAAAGGTATCCGAACAAAAGTGGGCGAAAAAGAGGTTTTGAAAGGGAATCTAAAGCTGATGGAAGAAAACAAAGTCGATGTGGAGGAACTGCGCTCTCAAGCAGAGGCCTTAAGTAGCTTAGGCCGGACGCCGATGTATGTGGCGGTTGACAAAAAACCGGCGGGAATCGTAGCTGTGGCCGATAAACTCAAAGAAAGTTCCAAAGAAGCGGTTCAGCAGCTGCGCAAGATGGGAGTGGATGTGGTCATGATTACCGGGGATAATCGCCGGACGGCGGAAGCAATTGCCAAACAAGCAGGGATTGAGAAGGTCTTGGCGGAGGTTTTGCCTTCCGATAAAGAAAAAGAAATAAAGCGATTAAAGGAAGAGACAAAGCAAGTTGTGGCGATGGTTGGAGACGGAATTAACGACGCTCCAGCTCTGGCGGCGGCTGATGTGGGAATTGCCATTGGGACGGGGACAGACGTGGCCATTGAAGCCTCCGACGTGACTCTTATTAGCGGAGATTTGAAGTCGGCAGTGGCGGCAATTGGACTTTCTCGGGCGACGATGAGTAATGTCAAACAAAACCTTTTCTTTGCTTTTTTCTATAACATCTCCTTGATTCCGGTTGCGGCTGGGGTTCTGTACCCTTTCTTTGGGATTTTGCTTAATCCTATCTTTGCCGCCGCCGCCATGGCCGCCAGTTCTCTTTCGGTGATAAGTAACTCCCTGAGACTAAGGGGTTTTAGGGCGGAAAGCTAGTAGGGTAGATAATGCTTAAACTTGCTGGTCTCTACTAGGCTAATAGAGCTGAATGAGGGGCTGGTAAAGCACAATATCTTTGGAGGAGAGGTTGTGAGAAAAACGATCATCTGGCTCTACGCTGTGGCTGTTTTCCTTAGCTGGGCACTTCTAGGCGTGGCGATTAGGGTTGCTAACGAAGTTTTTCACGAGTCGCCCCTTGTCGCCATAACAGTTCTAGCTTGGTATGCTCTTTTGGCTGGGCTACTCATTACTCTTTTAACAAGAAGGCCTCAGCTTAAGTGAACCTTTCGACGGGGCCACTAACTTACATTTTGCTAGTCGGGCAAATCTGGTCAACGTGTGTGAGCGTCTTAAAAAGTTCTGAATCAAAAGGAAGACTTTCAAAGGCTTCTTAGGCCTTGAGTCTTCCTTTACCTTTAATAAGGAACTTATCCCTTCTTTGTTGTTATCCACCTGTTTTAATTCTTAAAATTCTTTTATCACCTATGTCGTTGAGTCAGAAAGACCAAAAAATTTTAGACCTAGCCTGCGGAGGTTCGAAGGTTCCGGGGGCGGTAGGCATTGACAAACTAAAGTTGCCGGGTGTCGATGTTGTTCACGATTTGGATGCTTTTCCTTATCCTTTTGAGAACGGCACCTTTGATCGAGTGGTTTGTTCAAATGGAATGGAGCATTTGGAAAATCCCTTGGCGGTTTTGGCGGAACTTCACCGAATATGCAAAAACGGGGCGCTGGTTCGGATTGATTCACCCCATTTTAGCAGCGTTAATCACTTCACCGATCCTACTCACAAGCATGGCTTTAGCAGTCACTCTTTTGATTATCTGATCCCGGGCAACGGATTATATAATTTAAATTATTATCAGGAAGTGACTTATAAAAAGAAAAGTGTTTACATTGATTTTTACGATGTTCCAAAGATCTTAGAGAAACTATTCCTTTGGCTGGCGAACAAGCGTACTTCTTACTACGAAAGACACCTGGCCTTTATCCTACCGGCAAACCAGATTGTCTTCGAGCTTGAGGTGGTCAAGTAAAACTATTATTTCTTTACTTGCTTAGTCCTTTTTTTAACTTCGTGGCTGACCTCTTTACCTTTTTGCTGAGCCATTTTTTTCATTTCTTCACTTGCTTCCATCATCTTTTCACTCGCTTCTTTCATTTTTTCTTTACCTTTTTCTATAGCCATTGATTTTACCTCCTTTTAGATAATCTAGTATCTCTCAAGAAGATGACTAAATCAATAAGCAAAGAGGTGTATTTGAGGTTGCAGACAGAAGTTAAATGATTATATAATTGTTTCATGTCTCTTTTTTCCTTCTTAAATTCTCAAACCTCCGAAGTTTGTACTGCGGCAGGGTGTTATTTGGAGAGAAACGGCGGTCTGGTGAGCTTTCCTTTGATTACTATTGCCGGGTTGGTTGACGGGATCAACCCTTGCGCCATCGGGATGATGCTGCTTCTGGTCGGTTATTTAGTGGTCTTTGCCAATAAGCCGGAAAGAGTCTTAAAGACCGGTTTAGTCTACATCGGGGCGATTTATGTTACGTACTTAATTATCGGCCTCTTTTTTTACCAGTCAGCTACTTTGATTGACGCCTCACCTTACCGGAAACCGTTTAATTTGGCTTTAGCCCTAATTTTGCTAACCGCGGGGTTAATCAACATTAAAGATTATTTCCGGCCCGGCTGGGGGGTCAGTTTAGGAATTCCTGAAGTTAGCCGACCGTTTTTAATGAAATGGGTTGAAAAGATCAGCTTACCGGCGACTGCTTTTCTTGGGATAGTGGTCACTTTGCTTGAGTCTCCCTGTTCACTACCGATATATGTAGGGACGGCGAAAATACTAGCACAATCAGGTTTTGACTTCCCTGTCGTTTTGGGTTACTTAGGCTACTACAACCTTTTGTTTGTTCTTCCCCTAATTATTATTTTAGTTTTAGTGTGGAAGGGGAAGGACATGGTTGTCCTGGAATGGGAACATCGAAATAAAAGATACATGAAACTTTCCTTAGGCCTGTTTTTGATCATTCTGGCTCTTTTTTTCCTCGTTTTTAGTTAGGCCTTTTTCTGAAAGCAGAAGATAGACGTCAAATTCAAAGTCTGATTTATTTCCTGATTTAACAAACTAAATTGATGGTTGACAACCAAGCCCTTAGCATTTAAAGTATAAATAACGGCAACTTTTTATAGCCGGGATGTCTATTTTAAAGGAGAACTGCCTATGCTGCCCAAGTCACGGCAACCAAGCTCAGCTTGGCTCAGGTCGAGTTTAGCTCGACGAAAGCTTTTTGCGGTAGTCCTAGTTTTAGGACTGGTCTTTTCTCTTGTTCCTCCGCCCAGAACTTCGGCGGTTGCGGGACAACTCTCAAGCGTTTCGATGACGCCAACCTCTTCTCCTTCCTCTGGTTTAACGGCTGGAGTGGCGGAAGATTTTAAGTTTACCTTTACCACTCATTACTCAATTACCGCCGGACAACAGTCAGGGGTGACGATTTCTTTTATGCCCCCTTCTGGCCCAGGAGTGAGCAATAACCCGTGGGGATTAAGCGGAATTACCAAAGGGGCAAGCAGCAGTGCGGTAATCGGGGATTTGGTTGTGCCTAGCGGCAGCGATCCTTACGAGCCTGTATTTGCTACCTTTAACGATACTGTTAGTGGGGGATCGACAGTCACCATTCATCTTGCTAACGTGGTTGCCCCTCAAAATGCCGGGGCTTACACCATAAACCTCGCGACTGTTGAGAACGGGGCAGAAAAAGATAAGGCGACTCTGACGGTTTTCGTCGGTAACCTCGCTTATATTGTCGGGAAGGTGGTTAAGGTAGACGGGGAGACAGTCACTCCTTTATCAAATAAATGGGTTATGGTAAGAAGTAGAGACTGGAGTTTTCAAGTCGGGTCAAACACCGGTTCGGATGGAAAGTTTTATATCAGCGGGATGAGTGCTGGTGACTATCTGATTGAAGTGGGGATGCCTGGTCCGG
This sequence comes from Candidatus Woesebacteria bacterium, assembly GCA_020060105.1. Taxonomy (GTDB): domain Bacteria; phylum Patescibacteriota; class Microgenomatia; order Woykebacterales; family 2-01-FULL-43-14; genus JAGVAV01. The sequence continues at coordinate 4,572 of JAGVAV010000032.1, forward strand.
AAGATACGTCGACCGATGGGTTTTTAGCTCCGGCGGCTAGGGAGGTGACTTTTTCCAGCACGACCTTAGATTTAAGCACTAGTTCGGACGATTTCTTTAAGTTTACTAAAGCAGTAAAGACTATTACCGGTTACGTTAAGAAAAATGACGGAACGGCAGTTTCTGGGGCTCAGGTCTCTGCCAACAAAAAAGGGGCCATGGGTTCTCCTAACATGACCACAACTGGGGCGGATGGTTCGTACACGCTTTACGTGGGGGGAGGAGAATGGGAACTGTTTGTTAGCCCGGGTTGGAATCAAGAAACGAACTCACAAGCAAGTGTTGACTGGACTTTTGCTGGCCGGCCTCCAACGGTATCTTTTAAACTCGATAGCACGGTAGAAACGAAGAGCCAAGATATCGAAGTGATTAAAGCGACGGCGAAGGTTAAAGGTAAAGTGGTTAAGCCAGACGGGACGGCGCTGACAATGGCTGGAATTGGTGTTTGGAGCATGAGCGGGATCGGAACTGGTGGCGGCCTAGATATGAGCGGAGCTTTTGAAGTAAGCGTCCCAGCCGGGACTTACCAAATTGGGATTTTTGCTGACAGCGATGACTTTGCCGCCCCCGCTGGTCTAACGGCTACGGTGGTGGATAACCAAACCCTAGACATGGGAACGATTAAAATGGTGGTGAAAGATTCGGTTATTTCCGGCAAAGTGGTGGATGAAAGCGGCAACGGAATTGCTGGTATTGATGTTCACGCCTTTAGCGAAGGAATGGGCGGAGGAATGCCTAGACAAACAGGCTCCGATGGAACATACTCGATTAAAGTGACGGCCGGGAGCTGGATGGTTATGGCCGAAGTGGGCTTTAATTCTTCGCTTAATTACGCCAACACTCAACCCCCAAGGAAGGTGACAATTGGCAGTAAAGAAACGGTTACCGGGATTAACTTTACTTTAGTAGCGACTAACGCCAGAATTTCCGGTCAGATAACTGATGCTAATGGGACTTTGTTGTCAGACTTCTGGGGATTTGCTTTCGTGGAAGGGGCGATGGGCCCGGGCTCAGGCGGTCCGGTGGAAGGTGGGAAATTCGTTATTAAGGTTGCCGCCGGGACATATGAAGTGGGAGTCGGCTCACCCCCGGGTTCAAACTACACCGCCGATTCTCGCGAGACGGTGACCGTGGCAAAAGACGAGACAAAAAGCGTGACTATCAAAGCCAAAGCTAACGATGCGAAGATTATCGGTTCCTTGAAAGATGACGAAGGGAATCCCATCACCAGCGCGATTGAAGTAATTGCCGAAAACGGAAGCGGCGGTTTCCAGCACCAACTGGCCATGGGTGGTTCGTACAGTCTAAACGTCAGCGCGGGGACTTGGCGAATCGGTTTCTGGGACATTTCGGGGAGCGGATACATGAGCGATTCAGTTGACGATAATAAAGTGACGGTTGCCTCCGGAGGATCGGCCACGAAAGATATCGTTCTTAAGAAAGCTAACGCGACCATCAAAGGAAAGGTGACTAAGCCGGACGGAACGGCCATGTCGATGGCTTTCGTGACGGTCGATAACCGAGCCGGCCAGAAAGACTTAGACGATGGTAAGAGAATGATGGAAAACGGAACGATGACCGATGCAAATGGAGAATACACTCTGCGGGTTCCGGCCGGAACTTACTATGTCCAAGCCCATATTCCTCCAGGTCAAGGTTACATTAGTCCGGATCGGACTGCCGTGAGCGTGGCGAAGAATGGCGAAGCGACCGTAAACATGGTCTTTAAGCTAGCGGACGCTAAAATTACCGGTAAAGTGACCAAAGGCGGGTCTGCTGCTTACGGAGCTTTCGTTTGGGCCTGGGGTGAGAAGGGTGGCTTTTCGGAAACCAGGGTAAACGCACTTGATGGAAGTTACGAGGTTCAAGTGACGAAAGGTGATAACTGGCATATTGGGGCGGTAATGGAGGACGGAAAGAAGGTTTATAAGAGCGCGGAAACCATTGTGTCGGTTACCGGAGCGACGGTAAGCCAAGATCTAGCGGTGAGTGAAAGCTCTTTGACTCTTCCAGATCCGGTCACCGTGACTTTTGATGCTACGGACATGAAGGTAGCCAATCTTTCTGATGGAACTTCCATTTCAATTCCGGCTAATGCCATGGCCACATCCGGAAATATCACCTTAACCGCAACTCCAAAGGCCGAGTTGAAGTCTCAACAAAATGCCAAGCCGATTGGTATTGGTTATGACTTTACCGCCACTAACGCTTCGGGAAGCGCGGTTACGAACTTTAACAGCAGTATCTCGATAACCGTACCCTACACTGAGCAGCAGTTAACGGATATGAAAGTTACCGAAAACGATCTAAATCCAAGCTACTATGACGAAACTGGAGGGACTTGGCGCAACGTGGGAACGAGCGCGGTCAATAAAGATGCCAACACCGTGACCTTTACCACCGATCACTTCACCCAGTTTGCTCTAACGGCGGCGGCCGATACTACTCCTCCGTCCGCTCCGACAAGCGTGGCGGTGGCTAAGTCAGGAAGCGGGTCATTAACCGTAACTTGGACTAACCCGACGAGTGATTTCAGCTATGCCAAAGTTTATCGGTCGACTACCAGCGGTTCGATAGGAACGGTGGTGGCGAACAATCAGACTGGGACCTCTTATGTAGACACGAGTTTGACCAACGGGACGACTTACTATTACACGGTCCGGGCGGTGGACGCGGCGGGGAATGAATCCATTAATACAACTCAGACATCCGGTACGCCCAGCTCAACTTCAGACCTGCCAGACACGGGTTCGCCTTTCCTGCCCCCATTAGCGGCCTTAGTGGTTGGGGTAGCTGGTTTGGCGATAGTGAAAAAGTCAAGGTAGATGAAGATATACCCAGAAAAAAGAAAGAAAGTAGGCTTTGACCTACTTTCTTTCTTTACCCGACATAAGAAAAGATCTTTCGCCCTCTTATTGGTTTTTGGTTCCCTGATTTATTTGGTTTATTATTTTTGGGAGCCTCTGGCGGCGAACTTTCGTTATTACTTTAAGACGACGGTGGTTTCAAATTCTTTCATCCGAAAAGTCGCTTCTCTGCCGGAACCGGATCTTTCTGCTTATCAAAACCCGATTTCCGAAGAATTTAATCTCGTGATTAAAAAGATTGACGTGAACGTGCCCGTTGTTGCTAATGTCAAGGCGGAGGAACCGAAAGAATACTTTTACGCTCTAACGAAAGGGGTGGCCCATTACGCCAGGACGACTCTCAAAGGAAAAGGCGATAAGGAAGTGACAGTAGATGGGTCTTTGCCTGGGGAAGGGGGAAACATTTTTATCTTTGGTCATAGCAATTCTCCCGGGTCGGGAGACAGTCGGTATCGAAGTATTTTTACCCTACTGGATAAGTTAGATAAAGGGGATGAAATCGAGTTAACTTATCAAAAGGAAAAGATCGCATATAAGGTTAAGGAAACAAAGATAATCAGTGCGGATGATTTAAGTGTTTTGGAAAGAACTTCCCAGGAAACCTTAACTTTAATGACCTGTTGGCCCTTCGGGACGAACCTTAAAAGGTTGATTGTCCGAGCGGAAAGAAGCTGACTTCTTCAAGGGGTACTACCTTTTTCGAAAGATTTGCCTCAGTTAGTAACTGAGGCAGTTTAGTTTTTAACTTGCTTAGTAGTTGTAAATCGAATAAAATAAACTTAAGCGACTTAAGGATTTGATCTTATGTCTTGGTGGACTTATCTTTGGCAAAATCGGCTAAAAATTATTCTTCTATCGATTATTTTCTATTTTCCCTCTTTTGAGATTCTAAAGGCGGCTTGGTCTTTTCAGGCTATTTTGCCTTCAGAAATTATTAGCTTTTTTTCACGCCCAGAACCTTTCTTAAATCATGGGCTGATTTTCCTTTATTTGGTGATTCCTTTTCTCTTTTCTTGCCTTACTCTCTTTCTTGCCCGCTTAACACGGAAGAAAAGAGGTAGTTTTAGTAAGGGAAGCTTGGAGAAATGCAGTTTACAAAATGAACTAATCTTGGCTTCCGTCGGGGAGGGTATTTTGGGTTTGGATCATTCTGGCCGACATATTTTCGTTAACCCGGCCGCAGCAAGAATGCTCGGATACGAAGTTGAAGAGCTGATGGGCAGGCATAGTCACGACACCTGGCATCGTCTTAGAATGGATGGTCAGTTATATCGATACGAAGATTGTCCGATTTACCAAACTTACGTTGATGGGGTGGCCCGCTGTGTAGCTAACGAAGTCTTTTGGCGTAAAGACGGAACCTCCTTTCCGGTCGAATACACGAGTAATCCAGTTTATGAAAAAGGTAAGTCGGTTGGGGTGGTGATTAATTTTCGGGACATTACCAGCCAGAAAAGAGCCGAGGAGAACCGATCTAGAGTGGAGGCTTTGCTGACTTCAATTGGCGACGGGGTTTTTGCCGTAGACTTAAACGGACGAGTGACGTTGATGAACAGTGTGGCCTATAATTTAACCGGGTATACTTTTGCCGAGGTTCAGGGTAAATACTATGCGGACGTTTTTAAATTTCTTTTGGAAAAAGACCAAGATTCGCCCTACCCTCCCTTTATTGAAGAGGCGATAAAAGCCAAAACAATTAAGACAATCATTGAGCCAACGCTTTTGGTTAGAAAAGACGGAACGAAAATTCCGATTTCTGATAGCGCGGCTCCGGTGAAGGATAGCCACGGTAATATCTTAGGCTGTATTGTGGTGTTTCGGGATACCACTCTGGAGAGGGAACTGGAAAAGGCAAAGGATGAGTTTCTTTCGGTGGCGGCTCATCAAATGCGAACCCCCTTAGGAAATATGCGCTGGAACCTAGAGATGCTTTTATCAGGTGACTTAGGTCAGGTCTCTGGGCAGTTTAGAGAAGTGCTTGTTCAGATCTATCAAAGCAACCAACGTCTTATTCGGTTGGTAAATGGGCTGCTACACGTTTCAAGGATCGACCAAAATAAAATTAAGGATGAGCTGAGGGCGGTTAATGTCATAGACGTCTTTAAAGACGTGATGAAAGAAATGGAATATGAGGGGAAGAGTAAAGGAATCTCTTTAACCCTTAAGTTCCCCGAAGGGCAAATTCCTGATATTACCATTGATCCTCAACGCCTTCGGGACGTAGTCCAAAACCTTTTGTCCAACGCCGTTAAATACAATCGGTTAGGCGGAACGGTGACGGTGACGGTGGCGTTGTTGGGAGAATTCATTCAAGCAAAAATTTCTGACACGGGGATTGGAATTCCAAAGAAAGATCAAGCAGAAGTTTTTACAAAATTTTTTCGGGCCACTAACGCCAAAATGAGTCAAACCGAGGGTACTGGCCTGGGCTTGTATGTGGTAAAATCTTATATAGAGGGTTGGGGGGGAGAAATATTCTTTGAATCACAGGAAGGGAGCGGTACGACCTTTACCTTCACTCTCCCTTTAAAACCCAAGCCCTCCAATTCAACTAACTAAGATAGCGTTTACCCTGTGAGGTAGAAAATGTCAGAAAAGTCAGCTGTTCCGCCAAGTGAGATAAGCCTATCAAAAGCAAAAAAAGAAGTTTTAGTGGTGGAAGATGATTATTTTTACGCCAACATTTATCGGGCAAAATTAGCCCGAGAAGGTTATGGGGCGGAAGTAGTGGCTGATGGGGAACAAGCTCTAAAGGCGGTTCGAGAAAAAAAACCTGATTTGATCCTGCTTGATCTGATCATGCCGGTGAAGGACGGTTTTGAAACTTTAAAGGAATTAAAAGCGGATCCAAATTTTAAGGATATCAAAGTGGTGGTTCTTTCTAACTTAGGACAGGGTGAGGATGTTCAAAGAGCCAAAGACCTTGGGGCGGTTGACTATCTGATCAAGACAAACGTATCTCTTCAAGAAGTCGTTGATAAAATAAAGAAGTATTTAACGTAGACCTTTAGTAGATAATTATGATTGTTAGCAACGAAGAGTTAGTAAAAATCCTTCAAGAGAATCAACTAGTTAGCGAAGACGAGTTAAAAGAAGCCGAAGTTTTTGCCGGTCAAGAAAAAATCAGCCTTTATGAAGCCCTCGTTCACCAAGGTTTGATTTCTGATGAGCAACTTGGCCGATTGGTGGCAGATTTTCTGAAAGTTCCATTTGTTTCCCTTTCCAAAACTTCTATCAACCCGGAATTTTTAAGGATCATTCCGGAGGTGGTTGCCAAAAAACAACAAGTTATCGCTTTTAACAAAGACCCTTTAGGCTTGCATTTAGCGATGGCCGATCCGTCAAATGTGGAAGTTAGCGAATTTATCAAGAAAAAGGTCGGCTTACCGGTGGTAGTTTACTTGGCCACGGAAAGAGAAGTGAAAAACGCTTTAAATCTTTACACCAAGAATATCGTTGAAGCGTTTGACGAGATTATCGCGAAAAGTGTCGCCGATGCCAAAGGTTTAGCCGGGGCGGAACCGCCAATCATAAAAATTGTCGAGACGATTATTTCTTACGCCTATCAAAATAAAGCCTCAGACGTTCACATCGAACCCTTTGAAGAGGGGGCGTTGGTGCGTTTTCGGATTGACGGCATCCTTCACGACATTATCAAGCTGCCTCTCGAACTTCATCCCCGGGTTGTGGCTCGGATAAAAGTTCTCGGAAAGCTGCGCATAGATGAGCACTTATCGGCTCAAGATGGGAAGATCCGCCTTTTGGTAGATAAAGAAAACTTAGATATTCGAGTTTCGATCGTTCCGGTGACGGGGGGAGAAAAGATAGTTTTGCGGCTTTTATCGGAGCGCTCCCGTCAGTTCTCCTTAGAAGACTTAGGATTCTCATCAGAAGACTTCCGCAAGTTAAAAGAAGCTTACGAAAAACCCTACGGAATGATTTTAGCGACTGGGCCGACTGGCTCGGGAAAAACAACGACCATGTACTCAATTCTAAAATTGCTTAACAAGCGAGACGTAAACATTATGACAATCGAGGATCCGGTCGAATATGATCTTGAAGGAGTAAATCAGATTCAAGTAAATCCAAAAACTAATTTAACTTTCGCGGCCGGTTTAAGAAGCATCCTCCGCCAGGATCCGAACATTATTTTGGTTGGGGAAATTCGGGATCAGGAAACCGCGGGGATCGCCATTAACGCGGCGATGACGGGACATTTAGTTCTTTCGACATTGCACACTAATGATGCCGCTACTTCTATCCCTCGTTTAATGGATATGAATATCGAACCCTTTCTGATTGCCTCAACGGTTAACGTGATTATTGCTCAAAGATTGGTTAGGAAAATACATTCGGTTTGCCGGGTCAGCGAAGAATTACCAGTTCAAGATTTAAAGAAGTTGCTAGGCGGGGAAGTGGTTAAGAAAGCAGTGGGAGAGGCGGAAAAGATTCGGGTTTATCGCGGAAAAGGGTGTAAAGTTTGCCATGAGACAGGCTACGAAGGCCGGGTCGGAATTTTTGAAGTTTTACTAATTGACGAGGAAGTGAGGGAGGCGATTTTAGAAAGAAAAGACGCCGAGACTATTCAGAAATTAGCTATCAAAAACGGTCTGGCGACGATGATGAAAGATGGCTTGGAAAAAATTAAACAAGGCGTGACTACGGTTGAAGAAGTCGCCAGAGTGACTAAGGAATAAAGCATGAATTTCTCTGCCCAAATCGGGATGTTTTCCCGAGTGAGTTTTCTTGATAAGCTTCTTTTCACCAAACATTTAGCGGTGATGCTCAAGAGCGGCATTACTGTTTCTGAAGCTTTGGAAACTTTGGTTAGCCAGACCAAATCTGTCGCCTTTAAGAAAGTTTTGCAGGAAGTTTTAGCCGCGGTGATGAGCGGCCAATCTCTCTCTAAATCTGTAGCCAAGCACCCCAAAGTGTTTAATCGCTTTTATTTGAGTTTAGTGGGGGTTGGAGAAGAATCTGGAACGCTTGAGGAAAACCTAGATTTTCTGGCTAAACAGATGGCCGACGATTACGCCTTAAGAAGGAAAATTCGCTCTGCGATGATTTATCCGGCCATTATTCTGATTGCCACGGTTTTAATCGGGGGTTACATAAGTTTGTTTGTTTTTCCCAAACTGACTGATCTTTTTAAGTCTTTAGACGTGCAATTACCTTTAACCACCCAAATTCTGCTTTTTATCGCAACCGTTATGAAAAGTCATGGGTTTTTTATTGCCTTAGGTTTTTTTCTTTTGTTAGTTTTGTTTCAAGTAACTATCAGACTTCCTTCCATTCAGCCAAGGTGGCAGTATCTTTTGTTTTCCCTTCCGGTGATCGGCGGTTTTTTAGAATCAGCTGAACTTTCTTCCTTTTCCCGAAATCTAGGGATCATGCTAAAGAGTGGTTTGCCCATCACTCACGCTTTGCAAATCGCTGAGGAGTCGACCGACAATTTTGTTTTTAAAGATTATGTGAAACGAATTCTAAAATCGGTCGAGAGAGGGAAGACAATTGAAGCGGAATTAAGTTCAGGAGAGTTTAAACACTTTCCCTTAGTGGCGGTGAAAATGATTGGGGTAGGGGAAAGGACTGGTAAACTTGACGAGACCCTACTCTACTTAAAGGACTTTTATCAGGAAGACCTAGATGAGAGGGCAAAGAATTTTTCGACAATTCTAGAGCCTGTTTTGCTTCTGGTGATTGGTTTAGCCGTCGCTTTTATCGCCTTGGCGATAATTTCTCCGATTTATGAATTAACCGGATCCATAAAAAGATGAAAGGATTTACCTTAATTGAGCTGTTGTTGGTCACGGCGGTAATGATGTCTTTAGCCGCTTTATCAACCCCGTTTTACTCCCGTTTTATTCTTCAAAACGATGTGACTAACGCGGTTGATCAACTAGCCGGCAGTCTAAGAAAGGCTCAGATTTACGCGATGATGGGAAGGCAGGAGAGCCGTTGGGGGGTAAATTACTCAAATGATAAGATAAATCTTTTCAAGGGAAGTGCTTTCCAAACGCGCGATATTTCATTTGATGAAAGTTTCGAGGTAAATGAAAACGTGACCATTAGTGGCTTTGACGAAGTTACTTTTGCTCCGGTCACTGGAACACCCAGCGCGAGCCCGACAGTGACAATTAGCGCCGCTAGTAACACCAAAACGCTGATAATTAATAGTCAAGGGGTAGTGAGTAAATGATGGTAGAGAACCTGTTGATATATGGAAAAAAAATTACCGCCCGAGGTTTCTCCGTAGTGGAGGTGGTTTTAGTGATGGGGGTATTGGCCGTCTTTTCTTCCGGGGCGGTGGTGGTGGTTTTGGGGGGTCTGAGTGCAAACCGGGCCGGGATTGAGGAAACCACAGCGACTCAATACAACTCTGAAGGGATAGAAGCGGCTCGTTCGATTAGGAACCGCTCTTTTACTGATTTAATTAATAGTTCTGGAACGGGAGTGACTAGGTCAGCCGGAGTCTGGGTCTTTTCGGGAACAAACAACAATTTCGATAAGTATCAGCGAACTTTAAGCATTAGCGAGGTTCGACGCGATGAGAGTGGAAACATTGTTGAAGGAGGCGGCACTGTTGATCCAAACACAAAGAAGGTTACCGCCATCACTTCTTGGCAAGTTTCTGCCGCTCGTCAAAAATCAACTTCTCTTTCGACCTACTTAACTAATTGGCAAGAACCTTTGGGCGGCCTGCCCAATCCTGGGGGAATTCTCGTTTACGGTGATGGGGGGACAACCTCTGATATAATCCGTTATAAAGTTTTAGACGGGTTGGCGGGAACTTGGAGTGGGGCACTTCCTACTGCTGACGTAGATTCCTCGACGGCTAACCGAGCTTTACGAGCGGCGAGGGTTTACGCTTCACCAACTCGTCAGGAGAAAATTTTGCTGTCTCGGCATTATGATGGTTCCGGGCAGTATATCTATGGTCAAGTCTTTAACGGAACTAATTGGGGAAACGTCATTTTATTGTCGAGTTGGCAATCTAGTAGTTTTTTGGACGTGCGTAACTTTGATGGAACTTACTTGGCCAACGGTGATTTTTTAGCCTTTTACTCTGATAATTCCTCTTTGCCAAAGTATCGGGCTTGGAACGGCTCTTCTTGGTCGGCGGAGTACTCAGTCCAGAATGTTGGCGGCGTACCCAATTACCTGACCGCCAGAGCCCGTCCCGGGACAAACGAGGTAATGCTTTCTTCTTTTGATCAAGGGTCCGATACCAACACCCAATACTTTACCGGAGGCTCTTACGCAACCTCTAATTGGACGCTTCATCCAGAACATTCCCCTTTAGCTCCGACTAACACTAAGGAACATTTTAGTTTTGTCTGGAGCCCGAATAACCCTTTAGTTGGGGCTTTAGTTTACTCGGATGATAACAGGGATAAAAATTTAAACATTAGGATTTGGACCGCTGACGGAGCGGGAGGAGGAAACTGGAGTAGTTCGGCTAACGCGAGTGGCCAGGTGGGTAGGTTAGGGACAATGGCTCTTGCCGGACGTTTGAAGGCTGAGGAATTTATCGCCTGTGATCAAGACGATGTCGGAAATCCCAATATCGTCTGTTACCAGAGTGACTTTACTCCCAGCTGGAGCGATCCGGTAAATCAAACTGTCTCCAGCGGAGGGGATAGAGGCCTTCAACGAAGTTTTGATCTTGAGTATGAAGCCTCTTCGGCGGCAGAGGCGATAATTGTTTATTCTGACAGGACAAGTGTGCCAAAGCTAAAAAAATATCTCGCCAGTACCAGTACTTGGGACGGGACGGAAACAAGTTTGAATGCTTTATCAGGGAATTTAAAGACAGTTGAACTTGTTTCTCAGGAAGGAAGCGATGAAATTATGATTTTACTCGCCGATGAAAGTTTGAATCTTTACAGCTTGGTTTGGGACGGGACCAGTAATGGGCCTTACTTAACCCCTTCCGGAAAAGCTTTTACTCTTCATTCCAGCAACGGTTCCGCCCCAGAAGATTATTGGTATAGTTTTACTTGGGATAGGTTTAGGTGAGAAAATGCTTGTAAAACTATTATCCAAGCAAAAAGGATTTACCTATATCGAACTGATACTATATCTTGGCCTGGTGGCTTTTGTGCTCTCATCTCTAATTAATTTTGGCTGGAACGTGATATTGACTGGGGCGAAAAGCGCTACGGAACAAGAAGTATTTTCGACCCTTCGTTTTGCCAGCGAAAAAATTAAGTCGGAAATCAGAAACGCGGCTGGTCTGAACCTGGCCGAATCTAATTTTGAGGTTAATCTGGCGGGAGATTCAAGTTATAAACTTTCTTTGGCTAAGGAAGCCCCGAACGATCCGACGATAATTGACGTTTTTGACGGAAAGGTGAGATTAACTCAAGGAGCGAGTTTACCGGTGGATCTTAACTCAGCCAGAACACGGGTGACCGATTTGACTTTTACCAACTATTCTTCGGCGGATGGAAAAGCGAAAAATATTGGTTTTGTTCTGACGGTGGTTTCGGCCAGTCCAGAAACTCGCCAGGAGTATCAAAAAACAGCCACTTTAAGATCCGCTGTTGAACTAAGGAGTAATTAGGTGAGAAAAGGCCAAGAAGGTTTTGTGGCTATTTCCAGCGCTTTGGTTATCCTTGCGGTGGTTTTAACCCTCACTGTGAGTGTTTCCTTGCTTTCCATTGGGGAAATGCAGGCCTCTCTCGCTTTGTCTAAGGGGGAGGAAAACCTTCACTTTGTTGAAGGTTGTGTGGAAGAAGCTCTTCTAAAATCTCGAAATAACGCAAACTATGCTGGGGGGAGTCTCACCCAGCCAGAGGGAAATTGTGAAGTAGCTGTTTCTAAGGCCGAAAACGTTTGGACGGTGACGGTGAAAAGCTTAGGAACTCAGCACGTCCGCCCAGTTCGGGTTGTTTTTGAAAGAACGGTCTCCGGCTTAAGCATTTTAAGCTGGAGAGAAATTTGAGAAAAGTGTTAAAATAAAATTATGTTTTTTAACCAAAGAAGCCTTGTTTTGATCGGGCGTGATTTTGTCCGGACCGCGAAAGTAGATCTAGCTGGAGAGCCAAAGATCGAAGATTTGGCGGAGTTTGACTTGGGGCAAAAAGATTTGGAGAGCGTTTTAAGTGAGGTTAGGCAAAGATACGGTTCAAGGGTGAGAGTGCTTTTAAGCGAAGATCTAGCTTACGTGGCTTGCCTTTTTGTTTCCCTAGAGTCTGAAGATGAACGAAAAGCAGTGGAAGAGAAGGCCCAAGAAATTATTCCCGAAAGTTTAACAGAAACGGTTTGGGATTTTAAGGATATTTTTACGGAAAAAGAACAAAGTAAAAAAATTGTTCAGGTGGTGGCCGCGGTCAAATCTTTCTTTGAGGGATTTAGCCTTGCTGCTTCCAAAGCGGGGCTGGAGCCTGAGGCGATGGAACCGGTTTCTTGCGCTTTGGCTAGCCTAACCGAGGAAGATAAGCTTCCCCAAATGATTATTCATAAAGATAAAAAGATTTTGGTTCTAATGGCTGGTCGAGGGCTCGTTTTGGCTAGTGAGACGGTTGAGAATCAGCTTTTTAATAAGGAAGTGGCAAATAAATTGATTGAGTTTTGTAAAACCGAGTTTCAGGTTGTTCCAAGTAAGATAATTTGTTCCGGATCTATTGAAGAAGAGCAGTTAAAACAGGTGGAATCTTTGGGCTACCCGGTGGAAAAACAAAATTTGGAACCGATGATCGGACTCGCGGAGAAGAAAGATCTTAAGGGAAAAGATGAGGATGTTTTAAACTTAACTTTTCAAAAAATCAAAGTTAGCCGGGAAACTGAGGAAAAAAGTGAGCCCGTTTCGCCCAGCAAGGACAACCCGGAAAAAAGCATTGAGACTTCTTTTTTCTTTAACCCTCAACTGCAGGATAGTCCCCCAGTGGGGAAAACCCCTTCTCAAATATTAAGTAGCTCTCGACGGGGCGGGAAAAGGTGGTGGCTTGTTCTTGGGATAGTAGTTTTGGGGTTAAGTTTGGCGGGGGCGGCTTTCTACTTTTGGCCAAAAGAGGCTGGGAAAAGTCCGGAAACAGAAAATCTTCTCTCTCCGACGCCTGAGACTGACGTGGCGAGTGTCTCCGCCACTCCTAGTTCTTCTACCGCGACGCCTTCTGAGAAAGAGGAAAAAGAAGAAACTCCTCTGGACTTAACAAAGTATAAAATTAAAGTATTGAATGGGAGTGGCAAGGTTGGCGAAGCTGCCCGTTTGAGTGATTTCCTGAAAGAAAAGGGTTACCGGGTGGAAGAGTTGGGCAACGCGGAAAATTATGATTATGAGGAAACGGTTGTCCAGACCAAACAAGGTGTGGAGGAGAGATATCGAGAAAAGCTTGACAAGGATTTAGAAAATCGCTACATTATTATTACAGGAGAGCAACTGGAAGAAAGCTCACTTGCTGATTTGGTAATCACGGTTGGCCAGAAGTGATTGAATATATTAAAACTTTGACAGGAGGCTGCCATGAAAAAAGGCTTTCACTTTTCTTTCTTGAGAAAAAATCAAGAACAAGCCGGTTTTACCTTAATTGAGCTTTTGGTGGTAATTTTAATTATCGCCACCTTATCGGTGGGAGTTTACGTTGCCTTAAATCCGACGAAAAGGTTAGAAGATACCAGAAATGCCACCCGGACCACAGATGTTCAGTCTATCCTGACTGCCATTCACCAGTATATTGTCGATCAGGAAGGTTCTCTGCCAGGTTCTCTAGGAACGACTGAGCAGCAACTCGGGACCAATTCTTCCGGTTGCGCGGTCAGTACTGGAGGCTGCAGCACCGCGGCGAGCTGCTTGGACTTAAGCACCCCCTTGGCTCCCTACTTAAAGAGTATTCCGGTTGATCCTTTGAGCCTCCGGCTACCACAAAACGCTTTTTCCCTACTTAAAGAGTATTCCGGTTGATCCTTTGAGCGGGACTTCAGGAGCAACCTTGTATTCAGTCGAGGCTGATGATAACGGCATTGTGACGGTAAGAGCTTGCGGTGCCGAGAGTGCGACGATTTCCGCTTCTCGCTAAGTTTTATTTGGTTTAAGTAAAGAGTGAGTAGAGGCTCAAAACCACGAGCCTCTACTTTTTTGTTTTTCTGTTTTGGTAAGTTAATATGTAATATGATGACGAGTTTGCAGAATGCAAACTAATAAGGTCAAGTCCCGGTTGTTTCTAAAAAAGCTCACTGAGGAGAAGAGGATTTTGTAGATTCAGAAGCCGAAAAGGTGGCCAGCAAACTTTTTTCCAAAGCTTCGATTAGTCCCCCAAAACCTTCAAGAGAAGAAGCCCCGAGGACTTTGTTTTCAGAACCCCTTTCAAAAAAGGTTGATTTGGCTTTAACGATAGGTTGAAGGGTAAAGGTGGGTTTTTGGGGAAAAAAGCGGTTAAACCAGCCTTCCTGGTAGGAGTAGTAACTTCCTCCAAAAATTATCAGCAAGATGAGGCCCTTTTTTACAAACGACTTTAAAAGCTCGCTTAAAGAGTAGACTTTGTTTTCCTCAGGTGCTGATTTTAAGTTTTGGGATTGATTATCTTGCATTGGCAGGCTCCTGGTTAGATTTTAACATAACTTTTCAGACATTTTAACCCCTTGTTGTTCGTTGCTCTTTATCGCTTTAAATTTTAAGATCTTTATCGAGGTTATCCGTAGATGAGCGAGGCAAAAAATAGCCAAGAAGACCATCCAGAGCCTTTATCAGATGGTCAGAAAAATGGAGATATCTGGTTATTCGCGGCGGTGATACTTACCGCGGTAAGTTTTTTGGTTCTGACTTGGTTGATTAGCCAGACACTATCGCCGCAAACAAGAGAAGCGCCGGAATTGGCTGAGCCAGCCTCTTTAGAGCCGATCATCCTGAAACCCTCTACCCTTTCAGATTTTCCTTCGGAAAGATCTTCGAACTAGACAAGAGAGCCTTTCTTTGGCATAATTAGCTTAAGCCATGCCAAGATTGGTTTTAGTTGTTGTTTTTTTAATCGTTGCTCTGACTGCCGTTAACTTCCTCTCAACGGTTAAGTTGACTTTCCCTAACTTTAATAAAGCTTCGGCTCAAACTGAAGGAACGACTTATTACATTTCTCCAGCTGGCAATGATCAAAATGATGGTCTTTCTTCAACTACTCCTTGGGCTACTTTTTCCCGGGCGTGGCATTTGCCAGGACAATCGACCTATCAACTTCAAAGAGGGGATACGTTAATACTGATGGACGGAATATACACCCAA
>JAGVAV010000026.1 GCA_020060105.1 Candidatus Woesebacteria bacterium
ACTAAAGAAGAAGCATTTTCATCAGTTTGCCAACTAATGACCGCCGTGTTAGAAGAAGGGGAAACACTGACATTGCTAATGACCGGAGGGGTGGTGTCGGTTGAGGAAGTCTGAAAAGTCGCTTTAATGAGGTTAAACCGGTCATGATACTCGGAAGCGCAGTTATAGCAAGAAAAGATCATCCAGGAAGTTAAACCATCTAAAGAGGTCCATTTGTTAGAAAAACCGTAAACTAATCCTTCATCATTAGTTCCGCTACCGTTGGCATTTAACCAATTATCGTAGTAGGCCACAGTAGTCCAAGGCCCCCAGGGCTCTGGGGCGTCAAAAATTCCCAGTTGACCGCTTTGGCCATGAAGAGCGGTGAGAAGATAACGATTCAGACCAGCATTATAACTTACGGTAGGCTTGTTGGCGCCATTGGGCCAATTTACCATCGCCGGATCGGTAAAGACAGGCTGTCTTTGACTAATGTCACTGCTCCAGGTTGGGTAACCACTACTGTCTAATCCGGAAAAATATTCATAGGCATTTTTATCTAAAATACTCGCAGTCGCTACCCTCACCAGATAAGAGTCGGGGTAATTTCCCCACTTTCCTCCATATGAGTAAACATAGCTGTCTCTGGCCCCTTGATAATCTTTGCCAAAATTAAGAAAAGTGGTGGGAGTAAAGACGCCGCTGTCAAAGCTCCAGGAAGATTCGCTCCAACTACTTCCGTGATCGGTAGACCACATTAATTTATGGGCCGGAGGGTCAGCGTTTTGGGTGTTTAGCCAGGCGTATAAAACACCATTAATGGAGATTATGCCGGCTGTTTTCCCTCCCGGCCTGGGACGACTCCAGAGATTGCTGCCCGTATAACTTTCCGGAGGGCCGGAGATCTTAGCAAAACCTAGACCACTATCACTTCCCCCAAACCCTCCTCCATCTCCCCAAGAAGTGTAGATATTGTCATCATCAACCCAAGTGTTGGGCCAAAGATCGGAGCCGAAAGCTTCGCTCTTTAAAGTGGTAGTATCCCAAGTTACTCCCTGGATAACTGAACTTGGAGGATAGGGGGAGCCAGTCACGGCACCATAGTTTCTAAGGATTGGGTAGATAGTGTTGGTCACTGAGAAATCTTGCAGCTCGGGAGTAAAGCCTCTATAAGGATCTGTCGGATCAGCGGTAATATATTTTGCCAAATGTGTTTTAAACTCTTCTCTAATTCTCTCCTCCATCGGCCAAGGCCATAAAGATTTATTGGTTAAATTAACTACCAAACTGTTCCCATTGTTTGGGTCAAAATATGACTCATAGCGATACTGGATTCTTGCCCCACCACCCTGGTAGGTAGTCCCATCAATTCTACTGTCTTGGATAGAGGAAAAGGCGGAAAAATCTACCATGTTTTTTCCTTGATGATCGCTTCTGATAGGATCACCCAAACCGTTGTTTACCAGCGTGGCCCGAATCAATTGATTTGTCCCTAAACTGCCTGAAGGAACTTCTGTCACAAAACCTAGTCCTCCATTACCATAAGCAAAGACATCCTGGAAAATGTTGTTGCTAATTGATCCGCCATTAGAATTTCCAAGCCTGAAACCAGTTCTTAAAGATGTCCAGGAACCAAAATCAGCGCAGGTACGGTCAGCGTAAGTTCCGCCATAAGGATAAGGACATGGCCAATAGATTTGCGACCCATCCCAATTCATCCCTGCTTTTATAACCACACTTCCAAGTACCGCATTCCCTTGGGCATTAGACAGAGATTGACCAAAGATATTGATGCCTGCTTGCGTCCCCCGGCCATAGACAATATTATTTTCAATAATATTGTACGAAGCGTTATACGTTTCAACCATATCTCCCCAAGGCCAATGTCCGGGATTAAATTCCAATCCTCTCCACTCCTGCCAGGCGGCAACACAGCGGCGAAAAGTATTGTAGGATCCGCCAAACACATAAATCATTTTTCTTCCCGAGCCTCCGGCTACACAATCTTCAATCAGATTATATTGCGCCCCCTTACCATAGATTCCTATAGGAGCGGCACCGATATCCTTATGAGCGTTGTAAGCAGAAATTCTGCGCAAAACATTATGATGGCCCCAAATACCCACCAATCCTCCTGCTGTATAGCTTCCTGAATTTGGATCGTTACTGTCCCTACCGCCGTTTTTAACCACCAACCCTTCAATTACATAATAATTACCGATTGGTCCCGGCCAAGCTTCACCGAGTTGAAGAGGCGTCTTAAGATCTCCTATCCCGTCACCATCAGTATCGCCGTCAATGATAGCTTTCCCATCATTTTTAGCTCTAACGGTAATGGGTTTTCCTGATTGTCCATCTCTTTTATTCGGATGAAGCCTTTGATAATAGACTCCATCAAGCAAGATTAAAGTATCCCCTGGATATAGGTATTCCCAGGCTTTATTGAATGTTGCCAAAGGTTGTGTTTCTGTAAGACCGGAGTTGGTGTCAGAACCAGTGGGTGAGATATAATAGGTATTTCCGTCGGTTTGAGCTTGAGTTTCAGAAGAAAGATTAAGACTTTTATCATTGAAATTAAAGATAAGGTAAGAAAGACTAACAATAAAAAGAAAGAGAGTGATGATTTTTAGTAATTTTAAGTTAAACCGATCAGTTTTAACTTTTAATCCGATTTTATCGGATTTTAACTTTTCCCTTTTCACTCTCATGGTTTCCAATCTCTTTTCAGGTAACTAAAATCTATCCCGTTAACCCGGTTATCTGAATAAATGTCTACCGTAGAAGTTGCGGGGTTAAACCAATTGTTAAAAAGAATTAAGGCATCATCAGCATTGATAGAACCGTCACCATTAATATCTGAACTAGTAGTTGTGGTGGAGGCTTCGATTGTCGCGACTAAGTTTTGAAGGTAAAAAAGATCTCCCCTTTCAAAAGCCGGGACATCTAGGTATTTAACCAGTTCTGACTGAGGTTCTTTTAAAATCCAGGCTTTAGCTTGGAAAATAGCTGGATAGTCATAAAGCTGTTGCAAAGTCCCCTCTCCCACAGTTGACTCATATTTAGAAACAAACCAGTAAGGAGCTACATATTCATACTCATTTACTGCCTCCTGAACTTTAGCAGAAGCAGAAGCATCCTGGTTTAGAAAGTCTCCCAGTTCGGAAGTCAGATACATAAAGTTCCTGGCAATGCTCATGGTTCTGAAGTAATTACCTGCAGTCCCAGATCCATAGTCTCGATTAGGCCAGAAGGGAGTATCTTTGTCGAAATTATTAGCCCTTAAAGCAAGTAGCCTATTGTAAGTATTTCTATAGGCAGTTGTTTCTGAAACCCCCGCTAACTCTTGGAGTTTTAGATAACCATGGAAACCAGCAATGTACTGATTTAAAACATTGGGAAAGTTTAAAAGGTAAGTATCAGTAGGAGGGGTATTTAAATCGTTTAATTTGCTGCCGCTGTTAATGGCCGTAAGGATTGCCTGGGCATTGCCAAAGGTTTGGGCATATTTGAAAGCGGCATAGAAAGAATATGGCGGGAAAGTGGTCCAGTAACCACAGTTAGTGCAAATTGGGGTGGTCCTGGCCCCAAAAGTAGAGAAATAGTTGTTCCAAACATTTTGATGAGTATCAAATGTTTCCCTGGCTGCTCCAGTATCCCAACCAATGTGAACAATGCGGGTGATGTCATATAGGGCGCCAGGTCCATAATTAGTCTGTAAATAAGTTCTTACCTGATCCTGAAGGGCAGGTGAAAGATACGATAAAGCTTGAATTAAAGTAACTACAGTTTCTGAAGGGTTCTGAAAGTAATCAAAGAGTTCACCATAACCGATGTAAGTATAGTAACCTCCTCTTCTGCCATACTGATCAGCAATGCTCGTGGGTTTGTAGCCCGGACGAAGATGACCAGCGGCCAGCATCTTTTGAATCTCGCCTTCTAATTTTTGTGTTAAATCTGTTGGAGTCGGCATGGTAGACGAGGAGCTGACAGGCACAATATCAGCCAAAGGCAATCTGGTAGTTGTGGAAGATGTGGGCACCCAGGATATTAAAGTATTGCCCCGAAGCATAAAGACTTTACCTTGGTAAGGAATTGGCGGACTTTGAGGCGTGCCGTGCTTTCCGTAAACTCCGTTCCGGCTATAATTTTTACCACTATAAACTGCCCAACTAACATCATTATAATCCCTAGTGTCCCCATCGTTATACATTGGCTGATAGTCAGGAATTCTGGTCATAATACTGTACCCTCCCTGGTCGTAGTAGTACCAACTCCGGTTTGCCTGTCCATAAGGGATAGTAATGTCAAAAGCTCCAGCCTCCCGGTCACCCATCAAAGAATAATAGATAAGGTTTCCCCCACCAGCAAAAGCAGTTGGTTCATCTTGAGCCAGTCCAATTTCATCCCTATATACCCTGCTGATAAAATGGTCCCCAAACTTCCAGCCGACTGTCATTCCCCTGGTAATATATGGAGCAGAAGCATAATGAGAATTCATATACATAATCCCCTCACTTCCTACAACTGCCGGGTATCGGCTGCCCGATTTGGTAACATTGGCATGAGTGAAAGGAGCATATTCCGTTCTTCCATCCCCGTCAGAGTCAAAAGTATACTCTAGACCACTACCGGCATCCAGGATAAAGGCGCTCCTGTTTTGAGGGTAATCTTCTGTGTAGTTGATAATGTTACTGACATCCATAACCTGGGTCCCAGCAGTCCAATAGGTTTGTGTAGCTGAAGCATTAGAAATAGGACCAACTGGATCACCCCAGGGACAATTAGTACGGATTTCTGTGTCTGTACCGGTATGGCACTGCGGGAAAAGATAAAAGCTAGCTAAATTATCTAAAGGCGCCCCATCACCCGGTCTAATATTTCCGCTTCCCCCAAATATTACATAATCCTTACCTGTAGCTTTTTCAGTATAGATCACAGGCCAATAACTATGGAATCCTCCTCCTGGAAACTTTGTTGATTTCCAAATCTGCTCCCCTGTTGTTGCATTTACAGCATAAGCATAGGAATCGTTGGAAGCAAAGTATAATGTGTTGTTTTTGTAGGCAGCGGAGAAAAGTATTGGACCTGCGGTTTTATATTCCCAGATCTTAGCACCAGTGACCGCATCTAAAGCGTAAAACTTACCGTCTCTATTGCCGGCAAAGATAGTAGGAGCACCGTTAACATAAATAACTAAAGGATTAGTTTCAAATCCAGCTCCTGCCTCATGTGGAGTATAACCAGATAAAGTCTGGGCAATACCATTTACTATATTGGTAGTATCTACGGCATGGATCTTTCTATCGTATCCTCCAACATAGGCGGTTAATCGTCCATTAACGGTTACCACTGTTGGAGAATGTCCCAAAGGCATCTCAGTTGGATAAACCCAGTCAATACTGCCATTGGTAGCACTAAAGGCATAAAGACCTTTTGAGGTTGAAACATAAATCCTGCCGTTAGTAGCAATAGGCTGTGTCTTTTGTTGGATATAGGGCTCAATTGGTCTAAACCATTCCACATTTAAGCCCCCTCTTACCTCCTCTCTTACCCAGGAAGACCTCTCTGGATTAGCTCCGGCCATATACCAGTCCGAATCAGAAGGTAAGAGAGTTTGGGCTGAGACCTTGTTAAGAGTAGGGAAAGTAAGTTTAACCGTTGAGAGAAAGTTCACGGCAGCAATGGTTAATGAGGCTAAAACAAATATTAAAACCAGTTTTTTCATGGCTTAAGTTAATTATGCCAAAGAATCGTCCTCTTGTCTAGTTTAAATTACTATCCAGTGACATTCTCAATTATCTCGAGGCGGTCTATCTTGCCTTGAACGTCGAATTCGACCGCGACCACGTCGATCCGCAGTGATTGGGGTGAATCAGAATGAAGAAGCTGATAATAATCGCCCGCTCGGGCAATGGATTTTATCTTCGAAGGAGTGACTGACATTTCGGGAGGGCCGTACTCTTCAGAGAACCTAGTTTTTACCTCAACAAAGACTAAACAGTCTCGATGTTTAGCCACAATGTCAATCTCTCCTAAAGAGCAGCGAAAATTCCTTTCCAGGATCTGATAACCTTGCCGGATCAGTTCCTGACCAGCTAGTTCCTCGCCTAATTTGCCAAGATTTTGCTTATCTTTAGACATTTGGCTGAAACTAAGGACTTTAGCCCTCTTAAGGTAAGTAATTTAAATTGAATGACTTTCGGTGAATCCCGCAGAACCCGTACCTTCTGATCGCTTCCTGATGCCGTTTTGTCCCGTAACCTTTGTGAACATCAAAACCATATTGAGGGTAATAATGATGAAACTGCCTCATCAAATGATCACGAAACACTTTCGCGATCACCGAAGCAGCGGAAATGGTAGCGCATTTCTCATCTCCCTTAACGATAGGTTGTTGAAACTTCTTCTTAAGATTTTTCAGGTAGAAGGCATCAATCAAGTAAAAGTCCGGTTTGGCTTTTAAATTTTTCAAAGCGTGTTTAAAGGCTAATTGAGTTGCTTGACTTATACCAACCTCATCGATTTTATCCGCCTCAACCACGCCAACAGCCAAATCGTGGGCGAGGCTTCTGATCTCTTTGTCTAATTCTTCTCTTCTTTTGTCAGATAACTGCTTAGAGTCTCTTAAACCTAAGGGAATGGCAATCTCTAGGGGAAATATAACGGCAGCGGCGACTACCGGACCGGCCCAGGAACCCCGTCCCACCTCATCCAGACCGACTACGTAACGATACCCTTGGCCCCAAACAACTCTTTCGTAATTTAGCGTGGGGAGAGTCAACATAAGATTAAATCTTCAAAGGAGTTACTTCTTCTCTCTAAGGTAATAGAGTTTTGCTCGTCTGACGTCACCTTTTTTCTTTATTTCGATTTTTGAAATCATTGGTGAATTTAGAGGCCAAATTCGCTCAACGCCAACCCCGCCACTTCCCACTTTGCGAACAGTAAAAGTTTTACTGTCTCCTCTTCCTCGAGTGGCAATGACCGTTCCTTCAAACTGCTGGCTGCTTTCCTTTCCGCCTTCTTTAATCTTCGAAGTCACGCGGACTATGTCTCCAGGTCTAAATTCAACATTTTTTTCTTCATTACCTTCAGGCATATTTCCCCCTTAAGCATTAAATTAACAGGATCAATATTACCACATTACTAAAGGTTAGACAAGTGTCTCTCTAGCGGATAAAGATGGAATATAATGTAATGAGGATAATCAAAGCAATAAAGAGGTATTCTAATATGGTCGAGAAGTTAAGGTTTTTCTCCTCCTGATGATGAGCCAAACCAAAACCAAGGTAGACAGCCGAAATGGCAAAGATAATCGTTAATCTCCAGAATGTATCTCCAATCAGGTAAAGCAGCCCAATAATTAGGATAATTGTTAGAATAAAAGCCGCAAACTGGCCAAGGTGTCTTAAAAAATAGCCAAAAAACATTAAATAATCGCTCCTCGAGAACTATAAATAATCAGAACTATTAATAAAAGGATCAGCCCCGCGTGAAGAACTGAATGGCTACCCTGCCGATTAATCCTTCTTTTGAATAAAATGAAACTGTCAACAATCAAAGTAACCAGCAGAAGCAGCAGAACAGCCACATATATTTTTTGTGTCGTGGTTAGTGTCTCAAGAGGCAACGGCTTTAAATTTAGACCGCTTTGGTCACGGCTCGAATCGGGTAACACAGCCAATGGTTTAGATCCGGTAGGTTTAAGTTCGGCCGCGACTCGAGACGGCTGGCCTTCAGTCTCTCCGGTTACGGAAGAGTTAGCAGTTTGATCAGAGGAAATCGAGGAAAGTAAAGGTTTTTGAGGCGTACCAAAGAACTGAACTATCAGGGTTGTTTCTTCTCCTTCTAAAACCCCATCAATCACAGCCATTCCAATTTCTTCATAACTTTTATTTAAGATATTCTCCCGGTGGCTGGAACTTTCCATCCAAGCGGAGACGACCGCGCTTGAGGTATAAAAATCACGAGCAAGATTTTCTCCCGCATGGCTGTAAAAGTAACTGCTGGATTTGAAAAACTCCCAAGGGGTAGTTCCATCCGGGGAAACATGGGCCCAATAGTTCTTGCTAAACATATCTTTGGCTTTGAGGGAAGCCGCTTGGCTTAAGATTGAGTTTTCTTTAAGGGTAGGCAACCCCTTTTTCTCTCTTTCTTTATTCGTCAAATTGATTAGTTCTTCTGATTTAATGTTTGTGGCAAACCCTAAAACTTTTTGCCTTTCAGAGAAAAACTGATTATTAATTAAAGAAACAAGGATTAGGAAGAGAAAGACAATCCCCAAACCATGCGGTCGCAAAAGGTGAGGATGGTGATTATTCCTGACGTGAGGAATTAAAAGGTGAGCGAGCAGTCCCATACCATCATTTTACCAGTATCTCTATTCCTAAACAAGAATGTTTTTTTAAAATTTAGGGTATGGTGATCCTTTGCCCTGGTTTGATCAGAGGTCGACCATTTTCCATCTTCTCGATATCGTTAGCCTGATCTATTCGATACCAATCATAGCCGTTACCATAGTAATGCTCGGCGATGCTCCAAAGGCTATCTCCTTCTCGAACAATGTAGGATCCGCCACCGGTTGCCCCAGCACTCTCAGGCAAATTTTCTCCCTCAGCCGCCGCGACGGAAGTTCCCGAAACTTGGCCTCTGGGAATAATTAATACATTTCCTTCATGGATACTGTCTGGAGAGTCTAAATTATTTGCTCGACTGATTTCTTCCCATCGGTATCCATCCTGATACACTTCTTGAGAAATTTTCCAAAGAGTATCACCTGGTTTGACAGTATAAGTTTCAGCTTGTTGACTTGACTGATTCTCCGATGAATCTTCGTTGGTAAGATTAACTTCAGAGGCCACCTGAGCCTCTTCAGAACTGGTTTCCGCTTTTTCTTTGTTTACGTTTGAGAAATAATTAAAAATCGAAAAACCAACAATCAAGACTAAAACGGTAGATATTGCAGCCGTGATTAAGTTTTGGGAATTACTAAAATCAAAAAAGGATAAACCACCTTTGGGAGTCGACGAAGATTTTTCTTTAGACATAAAAATACCCTCCTGAGGGCATTAAAATAAATATAGTGTTTTAATAACCGCCTGTCAAGACGGCAATTTTAGAGGTCACTTTTCCCAATAATCAGATACTTTAACTTCTACTTTGACCGGACATTTCTTAAGGAGCAGCTCTCCGGCTCTAATCATTTGCCCTTCGATGATCCTGGCCACTTCTTCCGCAATGTCCTCTCTCGCCTCCGAAACAATCTCATCGTGAACTGTGTGGATAAGGTAAGCGTCAAGGGATCTTTTTTTAAACTCTTCGTAAATAAAAACTAAAGCGTACTTGGTAATATCCGCGGAAGTCCCCTGAATAGGCGTATTCTTTCCTTGCCGTTCAATACCACCAATTAGTTTCAGGTAGTCGACATGATCTTTATCAGGCAGAGTAAAGGCTCTTTTTCGCCCACCTAGGGTCCTTACATATCCGTTTTTAACAGCTGATCGACCAATATTGTCTAACCAGCGCTTCACACTCCGATAAGTTTTAAAGTAGACATCCAGCAATTCTCTGGCTTCATCAACCGAGACTCCGATTTGAACAGCCAAAGAAGCGGGGCCTCGGCCATACATTAAGCCGAAATTAATTGATTTCGCTTGAAACCTTTTGTTCTTATCGACTTTATCGATGGGAATTCGAAACATTTGGCTGGCCGTAAGGGTGTGGAGGTCTTGGTCAGTCCGAAAGGCCTCTAGAAAAACCGGATCTTCGCTTACCTCGGCCATAATTCTTAGTTCGACTTGTGAATAGTCAGCAGTGATCAATTTATAGCCTGGGCTCGCCACGAAACAACTTCGAAATCCCGAATCGGCCGGGATTTGTTGCAAGTTCGGATTATTGCAAGCGAACCGGCCGGTATCCGCCCCCAACTGGAGAAAGTCTGGATGCAATCGACCGGTTATGGGGTTTATTTTTTCGAGAATCGTTTCTCCAAAAGCCGTGATCATCTTTTCGTATCCCCGATATTCTAAAAGAATTTTCGCCAGAGGGTGATCGCACTTCTGAAGAGTCGCTTCTGAGGTGTTTGGCAACTCGACACCTAGCTTTTTAAAAGCTTCCAGTAGTTGGAGAGGGCTGTCTAAATTCACGGTGTCAGATTCGTTGCCAAATAGGTCAACTTGGGTAAAGTTGGCGAGAGGACGCAACTCCTTCTGAATCTCGCGGCTAATTTCATTTCTTTTTTCTTCTAATTCCTTAATGTGAGTCCGCCATTTCTGAATGTCAATCAACGATCCCTTAAGTTCCATTTCCGCGACTACGGAAACCACTTTAAACTCTAACTTAGCCACATCGATTAAGTCTTGCTCTTTCAGCTGCTTTAACTGTTTTTTAAAAATTTCCAATAAAATATAAGCGTCTCGGGCCGCATAGTCTAACTGCTCTTTAGAAAATTTACCTCTTAAGGCAGGGTTTTTCGGGTCGGTAAAGCTTTCTCGGGTTACTTTCTCTAATTTTAAGCCTAAATATTTTTCGGCAATCGTTTTTAGCGAAATTTCCCGGCTTAAACCGCAGGTGATAAGCCGCTCGGCGATCATGGTATCGTAAATAGAACCGAGAGTGATCCCCCGTTGAACCTTTAATAGCGAGTAGTCGAATTTAGCGTTTTGGAGAATCTTTAGAGGCTTTTCGGCTTCTAAAACTGGTTTTATCGGACCAAGATCAACTTTGGTACAGTCGATAACAAAAGATTTTTCTGGAGTCGCTAATTGGAGTAGCAGTAACTTCGCTTGGTAAGGATCTAGATTATTTCCTTCCGTGTCAACAGAAACAGTCGGTGAATTTTCCAGATTAGGAGTAATATCTATAAGCTGCTGGGTAGACGTAATAAATTCATATGAAACATTTTCTAATCCACTTGTCATATTTAGCTATCTCTGGGCTCACTTTAGCTCTTCGTCGAGGATTTTACTCACCAATCCGGGATTCGCTCGTCCTTGGGTTAATTTCATCACCTGTCCGATCAAAAATCCTTTGGCCTCAGCCTTCCCTGAGGCAACGTCGGCGACGGGCTTAGGATTAAGGTTTATCACTTCACGAACCGTTTCTCTCAACCGCTCAACGTCTGAAACTTGCTTTAAACCCTTTTCGGAAACGATCTTTTGAGGATCTTGACCTGTTCTAAACATTTCGGCAAAAACTTCCTTAGCGGTTGAAGAGGAAACTTCATTTTTATCAATAAGATAAAGAAGCTGAGCCAGTTGAGCCGGAGTGATCAAACTGGCGGAAAAAGAAGTTTGATTTTCATTTAAACGTCTCAACAACTCCCCGGAAACCCAATTATAAACAATCTCCGCCTTTTTAGAATCAATGTGTTCATAATCGGCCCCTGGTTTTTCGGTTTGAGCGTAAGCGACAACCGCCTCTTCATACCAATCCGCCAACTCTTTCGAGGAAGTAATGATTTGAGCCTTTTTGGCCTCTAGGGCGTATTCACGGACAAAACGATTTATTTTCTCATCTGGTAATTCTGGAATTTCTTCTCTTATTTTTTTTAAGTCCTTCGGGTCGAAAACAAAAGGCGGCAGATCCGGCTCGGGAAAGTAGCGATAATCCGGAGCGAGTTCTTTGGTTCTTTGTTTAACCGTAACTCCCTTATTTTCTAGCCAACCTCGAGTTTCTTGGTCGATTTTTCCCCCAGCAGAAAGGGTTTGAAGCTGCCTTTCGACTTCATAGGTTAAAGCCCTTTCAACTGACCGGAAGGAATTCATGTTTTTCACTTCGACTTTCGGATTCAACGTATAACCTTTTAGAGCTACTACTCGATCTTTTTTCACCTTCCATTTTCCTTGAGGCTGGAGAGAAATATTTGCGTCAATCCTTAAACTTCCTTTTTCCATATCGGCGTCCGATACGCCTAAGTAACGAACAATTTGTTGGATTTTTTGTCCGTAAAGACGCGATTCTTCAGGTGAGCGAATATCAGGTTGGGAGACAATTTCCATCAAAGGAATTCCGCCGCGATTAAAATCAATCAAGCTTTGCCCGTTCACGTGAATCAGCTTGCCGGTATCTTCTTCCAGGTGGGCTCGAGTTATCCCGATTCGGGCGCCATCTACTTCTACCCAACCGCCAACCGAGAAAGGTAAATCATATTGAGAAATCTGATAGCCTTTCGGCAAATCGGGATAAAAATAATGCTTACGGTCAAATTTACTTTGACGAAGAGTTTGCCCATTTAAGGCAAAGCCAACCTTTAGCGCGGATTTTACCGCTTCTTGATTGGCCACCGGTAGAGCCCCCGGTAAACCTAAACAAACCGGACAAACGTGAGTATTTGGCGGCTCGTTCCAAAAACCGGCGCTGCAAGAACAAAACATTTTTGATCTAGTTTTTAGCTGGACATGAACTTCAAGTCCAATAATCACGTCATATTTCATATCACAAAGCTCTCAAGACTCGTAAAGCCACTTTGAACTTTTCCACCACGTTCTTTGCTTCAAAAGAGGGTAAGTGAAAATCTAGGTTATGGGCCAGTTCGTTGCGAATTTTATGAGCGTACCAAAGATCCTCATACACTTGAGGGTCAGATCTAAATTTTTCTCTAGCTGCCTTTAACCTTTCTCCCATTGTCGACGTTCGAGGATAGATCGCTTTTAAGACGTAATCCACCGTTTTATCAGCCGTCATTACTGCTTGATTAAAGTTACTCGGTTTCCCTAGACTTAGTTGCTCCTCAACCTTCATCCAGCTTTCTCTAACCTGGTTTAAATCATGGTTAGTTAGCCGACCTTCTGAGAAAGTTATTCTTTTAAATAAAAGTTCCAATATGCCCATATGACTATCTGGAATTTGCAACCTATTTAATATCAGGTTTTACTTTACTCCAGTCTGTCGCCTGCTCGTATTGATAGGCGAGGTTAAGGATCCTTTCTTCTTCAAAGTGCGGCCCGATAATCTGCAAACCAACCGGCAAATGGTCCACAAACCCACAAGGAACACTAATCGCCGGAACGCCGGCCAGATTTGCCGGGCTGGTAAAAACGTCGGAGAGATACATTGTCAAAGGATCCTCGATTTTTTCCCCTAGCTTAAAGGCCGTCGTCGGGGTAGTTGGAGTAGCTAAAACATCCACCTTTTTAAACACTTCCTCAAAATCTTTTTTAATCAGCGTTCTCACCTTTGCCGCTTTTAGATAATAAGCTTCATAGTATCCGGAAGAAAGGGCGTAAGTTCCTAACATTATTCTTCTTTTTACCTCATCTCCAAATTTATCCCGCTTTTGACCGAAGCGAATCCCGTCATAACGAGCCATATTTGAAGACACCTCCGAAGGGACAATGATGTAATAAGTAGGAACGGCGTATTGAGTGTGAGGAAGACTAACCTCAATAATCTTCGCCCCTAACTGGGCCAATTTATCAATCGCGCTACTAACAACCTTCTCAACTTTCGGGTCGATTCCTTTGACAAAGTATTCCTTCGGTAAACCTACTTTCAGATTTTTGATGGGCTTAGTAAGGGTTGAAACATAATCTGGCACTTCTTTGCTAACAGTTGTTGAGTCGTTAGGGTCAAAACCGGCAATCAATTGCAAGACAAGGGCCGAGTCGAAAACGTTTTTGGTGATCGGACCAACTGTGTCGAGAGAGGAAGCCATGGCAATTAAGCCGTAACGACTAACTCTTCCATAAGTCGGTTTCAAACCGACCACGCCGCAAAAAGAAGCTGGCTGGCGAACCGAACCGCCGGTGTCTGAAGCGATCGAAAACAAGGCCTCAGAAGCGGCTACCGCCGCGGCCGAACCGCCGCTGGAGCCGCCTGGAACATAATCTAAATTCCAAGGGTTCCTAGTTTTAAAAAAAGCGGAATTCTCAGTTGAAGCCCCCATGGCAAACTCATCGCAGTTTGCCTTACCTAGGAGGACCATTCGTTGATCAAGCAGTTTTTCCACCGCCGTGGCGCTGTAGGGAGGTTCAAAGTTTTCTAAAATCCTGGAAGAAGCGGTTGTTCTTACTCCTGAAGTCACAAAAACATCCTTGATTACTCCAGGGATTCCGGAAAACGTTCCCAGTTCTTGGCCTTCTTGGATAAATTTATCCACCGTTTTGGCTTGCTCCAAAGCAACCTCTGGAGTAAGGGTAACAAAGGCCTTTACTTTTTCATCCACGGCCTTAATCCTTGCCAAAAAAGCCTTTGTTAACTCAGTCGAAGAAATTTTTTTGTTTTTGAGCAGTTCGCGAGATTCTCGAACTGTCAAATTAACCAAAACACTGTCTATCATAGTCAAAACAGTTTACTCGCCCAAAACCGCTTTCGTAATAAAATAACCATTTTCCTTTTGCGACGCGTTTTTAAGGACCTCTTCCTGGCTCAAACTTGGTCTAGGTTCATCTTCCCGGACGACAGTTTCCAACCCGGTAACTTGAGCGGTCGGGTCAACGTCATCTGTTTTTACTTGACCTAGTAAACTCATATTGTAATCAATGATTTCTGAAAGCTGTTTTAAGTATCTTTCAACTTCCTCATCCTTTAGTTTTAGTTGGGCAAGTTTTGCCACGTGTTCAACCTCTGCCTTGCTTAAAATCATAATATTTACCTTTCAAGATAATCAGATCACATTGCTCTCAGGGCAGCCACTCGCTCTTCAATAGGTGGGTGGGTACTGAATAACCTTAAAAACCAGGAGGTGCTTCTTTTTTCTTTGAAGGGGTTTTCGATGTAAAGATGAGCGGTGGCGGTGCTGGCGTGAGTATTCGGTTTATTATAAGAACTAATTTTAATTAAGGCTTCGGCCAAAGCGTCCGGGTACCTCGTTAATAAAGCCGCCGAAGCGTCGGCCAAAAATTCCCTTCGGCGTGAAACGGCAAATTTAATTATTTGGGCTATTAACGGAGCGAGAATGGCTAAAACTAGAGCGATGATTAAAATGATCCCACCACCTTTATTATTCGAGCGACTCCGCCCGCCAAACCAGGTAATCCTAATAAAAATATCCGTCACAATGGCCACAAGACCAACTAAAATAACGACGATGGTCATCAGTCTTGTGTCGTAATTTTTGATGTGCGATAACTCGTGAGCTAACACCCCTTCCAATTCTAATTTGTTAAGCTGATTCAACAGGCCGGTGGTCACGGCCACGGCGGAATGCTTGGGATCTCTCCCGGTAGCAAAAGCGTTCGGGGACTCATCTTCAATAACGTAGATTTTGGGTATGGGCAAGCCAGAGCCAATCGTCAAGTTCTCGACTGTACTATAAAGCTCCGGAAAGTCAGATTTTTGAATTTCTTTAGCTCCGGAAAGCGAGATAACGAGCTTATCTGAATAGTAATAGGAAAAGAGATTGATCAAACTAGCCAAAATCAAAGCAAAACCGGCTATTCCCAAAGCGCCTGGACCCTCATAACCTAAGGCTAAAGAAAGGACGTAGACGAGCAAAACGATAAAAGCGACAAAAAAGAGCATTATTAGCCAACTTTTTCTTTTGTTCGCCTCTATTTGGTTATATATTGTCGTTCCTGCCATAAAACTTACTTAACAACTTTAAAACTTTACTTTCACCTCTTGTTTTTCCTCTTCTGTCGCCTCAAAAAACTCCTCAGGCTGAAAACCTAAGTTTTTAGCGATCAAAACATTTGGGAAAACTTGAATCTTTGTATTATAGTCCATCACGTTAGAATTGTAAAACTGTCTGGCGTAAGCAATTTTACTTTCCGTATCTGAAAGTTCTGTTTGAAGATGTTGGAAATTCTCAGAAGCTCTTAGGTTAGGGTAGTTCTCGGCCAAAGCAAACAATGATCTTAAAGCTCCGGTAAGCATGTTGTTAGCCTCGCCGGCCTCCTTAGCGTTATTCGCGCTCATCAGAGCGCTCCGAGCTTTAGTGACATCTTCAAAGACCTGTTTTTCGTGAGTGGCGTAGGCTTTGACAGACTCGATCAAGTTGGGGATCAGACTGGAACGCCTTTTTAATTGGACATCGATGCCAGACCAAGACTCCTTGACTCTCACTCTCGCGGTCACAAGGCTGTTATAAAGCCACCAGACAAAAATGAGTAACAAGACTAATGAACCTAGAATTGCCCAAAACAGAAACATTGTACCCTCCAAAATTTAAATTCTCAAAAATAAATTATAATTTAGGAAATATTTAATATTTTTTTGATTTTTTCTAAGGGTTGGGTATTTACCACGTTTTCTGACCTCGCCCACCCTCTTTTAGCCACCGCAATCCCATACGACATAAGGCCTAGCTGACCTGCTTGATGAGAGTCGGTATCGATAACCAGCTTTACCCCTCTCGAAACCGCCTCCCTTACCAAATAATCGGTCAGATCCAGGCGATTAGGGAAGGCATTTATTTCTAACATTTTACCATATTTCAAACAAGCGTAAAAGACAGCGGACCAGTCGGCCTCATAACCTTCCCGTTCTAGCAGTAGCCTACCAGTTGGGTGACCAATGATGTGAACGTGGGGATTCTTTATTGCCGAAATAAGTCTTTGAGTGATTTGGTCTTTCGATTGTCGAAATCCTGTGTGAATCGAAGCAATAATCAGCTCGTGTTTAGCCAATAACTCATTTGATATTTGAAGCGTAGAATCAGCATTTATATTTACTTCGAGTCCAATAATTACTCTTATTTTGTCTTGAGAGTAATTATACTGTTCTATTTGTTTAATTCTCTTTTGATAATCAAGACTTGGATATGAATGATCGGTTAAAGCAAGGTATTGGTATCCCATCCTCTGGGCGGCCTCGGCCATTTCCGAAATTGTGTTCTGCCCGTCGCTCCAAATCGAATGGGCGTGAAAGTCCCCTTTTATTTCTTCCTGCCTTACTAATTTAGGCAAACGGTGCTTCTCAGCTGCCTCGATTTCTCCCATATCCTCCCTTAATTCAGGAGGTGGAGTTTGCAGGCCTAACAGCTGGTACAATTTATCTTCAGTTGGACAGGAGATTAACTTGTTTGTCGCCTCTTCTTTAACCCCATACTCAGACAAAGAGTAACCTTTGCTCAAGGCCAAATTCCTTAGATGAACGTTGTGGGCCTTAGAGCCCGTGAAATGCTGTAGGAGCGATCCGTAGTGTTGGGGCGGCTGAACCATCAAGTCCACCCTAATCCCGTTTTTTAGGGCGATTGTCGCCGTTCTGTCGCCCGATTCTACAACTCTTTCGACTTTTTGATATTTTGTGAAATAATCGATTACTTTTTGAGGATTTAAAGAGGCTACAGAAATATCAACATCGCCAACTGTCGCGACCATTCGGCGCAAACTTCCCAAAGGATTGGCTTGAACAACGTCAGGGTGAGATTTTAAATAATTAATAATATCCACGGCAGTTTCCCATGCAAAAGGCAGTAAGATCCGTTCGCTCTTTCTTTTAAACTCTTCTATTCCTTTTTTAATGTTGTTTAAAGTCTTTTCCCCAAAACCTCTTTCTCGCAAATAACCGCTTTGAATTCTCTTTTCTAAGTCGGCAATACTAACCACTCCTGATTGGGCGATTTTATAAGCCGTTTTTGGCCCAACCCCGGGAATCTTAATAAACGAAAAGGTCGCTTCCGGAATATCTTCAAAAACTTCCTCGAAATGACTAACTTTCCCTTCTTTGTACAACTCCTCTAAATAACCGGCAATATGGCTGCCGATGCCAGGCAAAGATTCTAGGCGCCCCTCTTCCCAAATATCTTTCAGATCGCTGCTGAGGCGTTCGACGCTATCCGCCGCCGTTTCGTAAGCGGCTATTTGAAATCGATTACCTCCCTTTAGGGCGTAAGCTGCGGCCACGTTTCTAAGTAACTGGGCAACCTCTTTGTTAGTCACATTTTTCTCCTGAGTAGATTTTAACAAAATTTATCCGAAAAGAAAACTGAGGTTGACGAATCTAGCTTTAGTTGATAAAATGATTGAGTAAAATTTTTCCTGGGGCGGTAGCTCAGCCGGTCTAGAGCGCATGCCTGTCACGCATGAGGTCGCGGGTTCAAATCCCGTCCGCCCCGCCACGTACCAGAATCGGTATCGTGGCCCCGCCACGTACCAGTTTCCACGCTTGTTTGTTTGAATAGTCGCGGCGAATTTGATAAGATAAAGCAATAGATCGGTCGAGAGACGAAAAAGACTTAATGATGTCAAAACTGTCCTCATAAGCTAACCCTTTCTGCCGTTAGCTTAGATCCACAATTTCAACTGTCACTCAGGAAGAGAAATCATAAATTCCCTTATCAAACATCAGGAAATGTAAATAAAAAGAAATTGTATGCCAAACTTATTGTCTAAGGTAATCACTCGTTTGTTAAGTTCAAAAGGAAAATAATCTTATGAAAGAAAAGTTTTGGAGTTACTTAGCTCAGAAACAGTCAACTATCGCTTCCGGTTTAGCCGCTCTGTTAATCATTGTGGTCGGTTTTGCGGTCTTTAGTTATTTTTCCCGCAATACCTCCAAAATTGTTCCAGAGCAAAAGGTAGAAGAAACCCAAGGCACAGAAAAGGCCGAGACGGAAGCTAAGGCTGACGAAAGTCAAAACCAGGACACCGCGGAAAACAACTCAAACCCTAACCGAGAAGTTCAGCCGCCAACAAGTGGCGGAGCCCAAACGAATTATACCGTCGTTCGGGGCGATACTCTTTGCCAAATTGCCCAAAAACATCTGGGAAACTGCAACCGATGGCAGGAAATTAGCCGAGCGAATAACTTGACAAACCCTAATCTTATTCACGCCGGCAATGTCTTTGTCCTTCCCGGGACCGAATTGGCCGCCTCCACCAGCAACACATTACCAAAATCAGGTCAAGATTCCGGTCCCCCCAGTCAGTCAGAAAACTTAAGCAAATCAGAGACAATGAATCTTAATGAGAGTAAAACTCACACTGTTCAAAGAGGAGACAGTCTTTGGAACATTGCTCAAAGGTATTATGGAAACGGTTTTGACTGGATAAAAATTTGGGAGGCGAATAAGGCGGTGGTGAAGAGTTTCAGCGACGGTAAATTTGGGTTAATCTATCCGAATCAGGTTTTGACGATACCAGACAAACCCTAAAGTTATTTAACTTTTGTTAGGTTTGCTTAAACCCATTAACGTTGGGTGGGTTTTATGTTGGTGAAAATAGGAAAAGCTTCGGGTTGAGTTGAGGTTAGGATTTTGTTAAAATCAATCTACATTCATTTAATTCAAATGCGGGATTAGTCTAGCGGCAGGACGCCACCTTCCCAAGGTGGAAGCGCCAGTTCGATTCTGGTATCCCGCTCCAATTGATAGTTTTTACATAGGTTAACAGTAAGTTTCAATAAATAACATGTCTGATAGCAGTTGGCAATATGGAAATCACATAATTACTAGAGAGGTTTCAAAAGATAAGGTTTGGGCATTAAGACCTACTACAGTAGTTCAGGATAAGGAAAATATGCACGATCTTGATAATTTCATAGCTGTTTGATAGAAAGGAGGGAGGCTCACACTTTGAAGTTGTCTTGCCTCCCCCATCACTCATCTCCTTACCCCAAGCTCGGAAATGGCTTTAATCTTGATCTTTTTGTACCTTTTCATCAAGCTAAGGAAGGATCTGAGCTTAGGCCTGATCAGCTGGCTTTGGGCCTCGAAATCCTTGAGAGCCTTCTCCAGAGATTGGCTAGCTTCTTCGATGTTTTGGTAATTTAACCATCTCCTGGAGAAAGACGCTTCGTCCAAGGCCGTGTGTTCGTTGGCTAAAATGTTAATGTTGGCTTCGAATACGCCAATCAAGTCCGAAAGGCCCCTTTGATTCTCTTTCGCTATTTGAGTCAAGGCCATTGACGGAAAGAAAATATCCTCATTAGCTTCCCAAATTAGCTGGGCCACTTTTCCTCTCTCCGTCCACCATGTTAAGAGCCAAATCAAGGTTACAGCCAATAAGGCTCCTAGAGCTAACCACGTTAAAGTCCTTAAGGTTTCTTCCAAACCCGACGGCATGAACGAGGAAATCAGGTCCTCCATCTCTCTCTCCCTTAAAGGTTTGTCATGATTTTATTCTTCATATATCACACACCGTCGGGCCTCGTCTGCAAACATTCGGACTCTTGAGAAAATGCTTTTGTGAAAAATAAAAAAAGGGCAGTAAACGTAACTTACGTCACCACCCCTTAGGGACACTAATTGACCCTTAATTTGACGAAATCACTACCGTGGGATCAATTTCCCCCTCTTTCCGCCAATTTCTGCCCAACCGGAGAAAACGATCAAGAGCTCCGTCAATCGCTTGGCTCTGATTAATTATCTGCAGTAACTGAGGATGTGTATTTTCCATCACCTCAACTAAATGGTCAAGTAACCCCGCCCACTCCTTATACGATGTGGACTTTAGCGTTTCGCCGTATTGACTAATATCTCTTAAGTTCTCCCTCAATCGTGGTAGAAGACTTGATCCGCTGAAGCAATGATCGTAGTCCCGAGCCTTTTCGGAAAGACGTTCTGCTTCGCGAAAAGCGTTCCACAACGCCTCTTCTCTTTCTTTCCGGCGATCTCGTCCACGTTCTCTAAGGATTAACCATACTCCCACCAAAAACAAACCGATCACCACCGTTACCGCCACCCCCTCAAGAAAGGCTGGCTGGACACTGAAACCCAACATCGCTTCTCTCCTTTCGTTTTTTTTTGTTATATACCAAAATACCTCTTGACTGTCAAGTAACTATAAGCTCAACTAGATCGATCTTTTAGCTAGTGACGTTAATCAAACTATGCAAAAAGCTCCAAATTCAAAATCCAAATAACCGAAATTTGATAAGTGAATAACGATTAATGATTAAAGAGAGAAGAAATATTCCTTGGATTCCCGCCTTCCCACTTCGTCCTTTGGACATCGAGGGACAGGTCGCGGGAATGACAGGCGCGTAAGTCCTGAAAATATTTAAAATTAAGGAAAAGCGGAGCTCTTTTGGAAAAAAACTCCGCTTTAGGCCGCCGCTATCGATAAACCAAGACCAACAGCGTCAGCCCGAACAGAAGGACAAGCGCGAAGGCGATTGGATAAAGCCAAGTGACAATTGCCCCCGCCCCGATAACCAAGGTGAGAATGAACATGGCGGCCAGTCCAACCAAAAACCCTTTGAAAAAGGGCCGGAGGTTGGCGGCGTTTACGCCATCGTAGACGTACTTGGCGGCCAGGTAGATCTGGGCGGCCATCAACATCAGGCCTACCGAGACCATACCGAGGAAAGCGTTAGCTGGAGGGTTATAGAACCCAAGTCCAGCGCCCATTGCCGGGCCAATCAGCCCGAGAAAAATCCCCAGAGCCAGCCAAATTCGCCCTTCTTTTTGATCTTGCCTCACCACGACCACATCCCTCTCCCAATTTGGCGGTTATTACACCGCATTTTACCGCTTGCTCTAACAAGCAGCCCCTTAAGTACAGATTACTATACTTAAGGGGCTGTCTACCAAGACTCGTTCGGGGGAGACTATCAGATAAAGTGATACCCGACGCGTCTAGAGCTGCACTGGGTATCCCCCTCCTCAAACCCCTAATAAAACCTTCCGCGCTTCTTTCGCCGGAACGCGGCCGGATAGAGAAGCCCTATTGAGAATAGAGCTAGAACTTCTCTTTGCGAAAGCAAGGTCAGCCAGATGCCGCTGTCGCGGCAACTCTGGGCAGTCCTGCCCGTAAAGTTCTACTATGCGGTCCGGGAAACCGACGTGAACGTGGGCCAAGCTCTTGGCCCAATACAAGGCGCCGCATGGACACCTCTTCTCGTCTGGCATTTCTCCCTCCTTAAGAAATATTGCCTCCGAAGAGACAACCCAAGGTCAAGTGAGACTTAACTTCAAATTGCTTCTCCGGTTAGCAGGATAAGGGAGGGAGGAAAGTCAGTTTCGAAAAACTTCTTCCTCCCTCTTCCCCGGCCGCGCTCGCTATTCAGTTATTCGAGGTTAACTGCCGACGATGCGGCAGTTGCTACAGATTGGGCAGGCCAAAGCCCTATTCGGGCACCAGACCGGGCACTGGCCATTGGCTAGTTGCCCTGTGGTGGACGGCTCGGGCCTCATTGCCGTAGGCAACGATGCCTTGGGATAGTGGTCAACCCCGTAAATAATCATTTTTCTCTCCCCTCCGCTTTTCTTAACTTAAAGACCGCCAATCTAAAGACGGAGCGATCATCCTCAAATTGGCGGTCTTTAAAGTAAAAACCAAATTTACAAGGTGCAAACTACAGGTTAGTCTTAAAAATATTCCGCCAAGTCTGACGATCACCTCCTTTTCAAATTCTCTTCGCTTTCGCGAAGAGAATCCTTAGCGGAAAATTCCCAAAACCAAATTAAAGCTTTACTGTTAAAAATATAGGCTCTATTATAGCACACTATCGACCTTTTGTCAAGAACTATAGGTTTAACTTGTGGGAATTTTCTCTTGCATACTCACCAGAGCCTTTTGAACCTGTTTAAATTGGGTTTGGATTTTTTACTAGTCTTGTTTGATTACCAAAACAAGCCGAAGAGATGAAACAGAGGGATAGGAAGTTTAAAGTTAACCAAGCTTGCTGAAAACATTCTCTTTTCAATGCCTCAAGCCTAATAGATTTTCAGCCTGGAGAAGCTTACAACGATTCAACTTCTAAACGAGCCGCTAAAACGTTAGCGATAATCGTAAAAAATTCAACGTTGTCTAACTTAAAACGCCCAATCTCGCTTCCGTAGGCATGAAAAGTTCCGTAAATGTTCGTCTTGGAAATTACCGGAAAAGCGGCAAAGGAATAAATCTTACTAATATGAGGCCATTCCCAAATTCCTCTGAATAAGGGATCTTTCGTCCAGTCATTGATGACCACAGGTTGCCTTGTGGCAATCGCTCTCCCGCTCCCGAAAGAACCAACTGGAACTCGATTGCGAATCGCTTTATAAACAATTTTTAAATAAGGTTCTGGCAAGTTTCGGTGGTACTTTAGTTCCAAGACCTGATCTTGAGGTATAAACTGCCAAAAAGCTAAGACATTCCAGCTCGTATTCTCTACCAAATCATCCAGTAAAGCATTAATAATAGCTGACTGAGACAACTTACCTTTTGGCCTGTTTTTAACAAAGCGGCTTAAGAAAAGGTTTAGGAATTTAAGCTCTTTCTCCTTATTTTCAAGGCGTACCCCTAATTGAGCTTCTTCCTGCCCCTCTAACTTCAATAATCTAAGTGCTCCAGCAATCATACTATTTCTCTAGGTTCCACTTGGCAATCCTTAATCGCCAAAGAAATGAGATTCGCCACATCTCCCAAAAGGATAATTTCATTTTCA
This sequence comes from Candidatus Woesebacteria bacterium, assembly GCA_020060105.1. Taxonomy (GTDB): domain Bacteria; phylum Patescibacteriota; class Microgenomatia; order Woykebacterales; family 2-01-FULL-43-14; genus JAGVAV01. Next base: position 23,233 of record JAGVAV010000026.1, read on the forward strand.
TTTAGCTCACCCTCGGAACGTTTGGCGTAAAGTAAACCATAACATTCGGTATTGTAACGTAAAGGAAACATTTCCTCCCCTTGGCAGTCTTTGCCTCTTTCTGCTCCTTGATCGAAACGTTTAATAATTTCTTTGCTTTTGGTATCAAGAGGCTCGCCAAGGACAAAGGGAACGCAGCCTTTCTTTTCGGGGATATACGCGAGGGTCGAGTAGGAAAAATGCCTTAATACTTCAGCCAAGGATTCTTGGATAACTTCCTGAGGGTTAGTTTTAGAAAACACAAAAGTCGAAAGATTACAAAGAAGATGTTGCCTTTCACTTTTTTCTTTCATAGCCTTTCTCAAGAGGGAAATTCTTTCATCTAATTTTTTTAACCTTTGCCTTAAAGTCAGGCTCGCAATTATCAAACCCGTAACGACTAGGCCAACAGGAAAAATTGACAGATAAGCGTCATCTGGCATAATAAGCCCTTTTAACTTTCTCAGTTCAATATATCTTACAAGTTTCTCCGGTTTTTGAAAAGCCCCGGTTTCTTGTTATCGTTAAATTTAAATTTGACACATTTTTGATTCTGGAATAAAATAGGGGTAATAAAGACCGTAGTTTATATTCGTACAAGGTTCAAACGCGCCTTGGCACGTATAAACCATTGATTTCGAAGCATAACCTTAAAAGAAATCAAGTCAAAGTTGAAACCTTTAGTTGTGCGGGCCGACATCCATGGTTCATACATGCCGATGTAGCTCAGCTGGTAGAGCAGTCCCTTCGTAAGGGAACGGCCGGAGGTTCAAATCCTCTCATCGGCTCCAATTATTATTATGTTTAAGAAAAAATCCTCTAAAATCCCTGAATACAGTTATCGAGCAGCTAATTCTTATAAGCAAGAAGAAGCTTTGGTTTACCGAAGGATTGCCATTGTCAGTTTATTGACGGCGGTAGTTTTAACGGTTATCTTCTTCTGGGGGATTTCATTTGTTAACCTTTTAGGGACTTTTTGGCAGTCGTTTAGTCCATCTAAGGCCGAAAATGCCAATACCACCGCCATTTATCGAAACATCGATCCTCGGTTAGATAGCTTGCCGAGCATTACTAATAAAGACAGAATCTTGGTCAGCGGAAGCGTTTTAAGCGGTTTAGACCTCGAACTTTTTGTTAACAACATCTTCATTGATAAAACTCAAAGTTTGGAAGGTCGTTTTAGCTTTTCAGATGTGAAATTAAACAACGGAGAAAACACCATCAAGGTCATCAGCAAAGACGGGGAAGGCCATTCTGGCGAACCAGCTTTCGCCACCATTACTTATGATCGCAAGCCCCCGGAATTAGAAGTAGACGAAATCAGCTCCGAAGTAATTCAACTGGAAAAATCCAAAGAGATAATTATCAAGGGAAAAACCGAACCAGACTCGCTCGTAACTGTTAACGGATTTCAAAGCATCGTCCAACCCGACGGATCTTTCGAATACGTTCTCGCTCTGCATGAAGGCCAAAACGATATTAAGATTGCCGCCTCTGACAAGGCGGGAAATCAAACCACTATCGAAAAATCGGTCTTTGCCCAAAAAACAATCCCATTGGATGATCCGACCTTCGCCACAACTTCAGCTACGCCTTCCGCTTCTCCATCAGCCTCGCCCCAATAACCGATAAGGCTAGAAGTAACCAAAACTGGGCGCTTAAATCGTTTTTAAAATAGGGGACGTCAACCAAACCGTGAATTAGGATATAGATCATCGAGGAAAACAACCCCAAATGAATCTCCGCGGCTTTACCGTCCCGGTATCTTCTTTTCTCGCGAAGGTCCGTTTCCATCCCCACTTCAGAAAAGGGGGTTTCTGGTCGATAAGAAAAACCGTTGCGCGGTGATTTTATTAACAAGTCCTTTAATTTTAACATAAAAATCCCCACTAACCACAAAAAAGCGAAAAGACCAGCCAACCCAAGCTCCGTCCAGAAATTTAAAAAGAGGTTGTGCGGATACATCAGAGGCTCGTTGTCGCAAGTCCGATAGGCTGGGTAAACATCATGAAAACCACCCAAGCCTACCCCTAAAATATAATGATCTTTCAATAAATCCCTAGTCCCCTCCCAGAGACAAAGACGAATCGTTGGCGTGTCGACAATTTTGCGAGGGTAGCTAAATTTTTCATCAGGCGTAAACGAAGAAATGTTTAAGAAAAAATAACCTCCGGCCAAAACTCCGACAATCAAAAACCCTATCAAAAACCTCTGAAGTAGTACTTGGACCCTTTCGCCTAAGCGTAAATAGATAAACCATCCCGAAAATACGCCAAGAACCCCCGCAATGCCGATCATCGCCCCCTCTGAACGAGTCAAATAAATTGCCAAGAGAGTTAAGATTAAAGAAAGGAGGTAAAATAAACCTCGTTTTGTAAATACGCGCTTTTCTTTTAATTTCTCATAAACTATTCCAAGGTTTAAAGCAAAAATTGGCCCGAGATAAAGAGCCAGGGAATTGGCGCTGTTATAAACCGCCGAAACTCTTCCTTGTTCAGCCTCATAAGGGGCAAACGGATTAAACCCAGAGAAAAATTGCCAAATCGCTAGCAATGATAGCCAAACCCCGGAGAAAATCACTGAATCAATCAGCCAACGAAACGAATTTGTTTTCTGGCTAAGGCTAACGACGACAAAATAAAATAAAACCGGTTCCACCAAGTACGCCTTATAAAGACCCAAAGCTCCTCGGATATCCGGAGAAATTATGACTGAGACAAGTCCGACGATCAGAAGTAAAATAGCCGGCCAAATATACGGATCTTTGAGAAACGCAGACGGAGAAATTTTGTCTTTATCTCTAATTAAATTTAAGGCCCACGACAAAACCGTGACCAGGAGTAAGATTTCTAGAAAAGTGGTTGGGATTCCTCCGAAGTTAGTTCGGATAACGTAAAGTGGCAGAGAAATAATTGTCGAAACCGCTAAATACTGAGTGATTTTCATTTTTTTGCAATAGTCAAACCGGCAAGAATCCAAAACCAGATTATTATTTGAGGATAAAATAAGGAATTAACAAACTGGCTGTGAATGATTAGGGAAATCGTTCCAATAAATAAAGTCAATCCCAAAGGATGTTTCTTCATCTCCCAAGCCAACTTTAGCAATCCGGTCATAAGTAATAAATAAACTAAGAACCCGACTATTCCGGTCGTCACCAGAACCAAAAGTAAACTGCTATCCGTTCCCGCTCCTGAGTGACCCCCGAACGTAAGATCGCTATATTCAAAGAAGCCGTGCCTGTCCTGAGCATATCGATAACTATTGTACCCAATGCCCAAAATCGGGTTATCCCCTAAGACCTGAGCCGCTCTTTCCCAAGATTCAAGACGAGCTTTAGCGGTGGCATCCAAACTGAAGGCGCCCATTAGTCTTTCCTGCAGTCGGGGAATAAAAAGGGTCGCGATCAAAAAAACGACCGTCGCGGTCGCCAGAATTTTCCGCGACTTAAGTAAACCGATCAACGACACTCCAACTATGAAAGACAACAAAGTGCTTCGGGAAAAAGTTAGGACAATGGCGCTAAACATTAAGATTCCGGCAAAAGAAAGCAAGAACTTTTTTCTTCTGTCACTAACGGATAATAAATAAGACACGCCTAGAATAAACGCCAAAACTAAAAATCCCCCCACGAAATTTGGGTCAAAGAAAGTTGATAAAAGCCTACCTTGGTGAGGGTCCCAACCCTCGCGAGCGGCCATTTCCGAAAAATCCGGAACCAGTATTACTTGGATAAAACCAAGTATCGCCACGGCTAAACCTGTCAAAAGCAGTAATTGAGGAAAATAACGAGTCAGGGAAGGATAGTTTTTAGCTAAGTCCCAACTGATAAAATATAAAGATAGATAACCTACCCACCGGATCAAATACAGACTGCTAATCATTGATTCCGTCTCCGATAACCAGCGAGTCCCGTTGATAAGAGAAACGAGAACAAAAACAATAAAGATAATCAAAAGAGTACCCAAAGGGGGCAGGTAAATCTTTTTTCGAATCGCCAATGAGAAAATCAGCCAAGTAAAGATTGCCAGAGGAATTAAAACATCCGTCAAATAAATTGTCACATTCTCAAGGCCGACTGGAATCCTACCCAGCTGACCAAGTGGTAAGGTTAGGATTATCAGTATTAGAAAAATCTGAATAATTTTTGCCATTTTATTTCCCGTTTAACTTTTTGTAGATGCCGAGGGTTTCTTTGGCCATCTTTTCCCAGGAAAACTTCTTGACCTGCTCGTAACCTTTTCTTCTCAACTCCAAAGCCAACTTTTCTTCGGAAATTACCTTCCAAATTCCTTCAGCTAGGGCGTTAGTATCGTATGGATCAACCATGACCGCCGCTTCTCCGGCAACTTCCGGCAGAGAAGAGACATTTGAAGTAACCACCGGGGTTCCACAAGCAAAAGCCTTCAAAATAGACAACCCAAAACCTTCAAATAATGAGGGATAAACTAAGACCGAGGCTCCACTATAGATAGCCGGCAGATCCCCATCCGGCACCCAGCCGGTGAAAATAACCTCTTTCTCCAACCCCAAGCTTTTCACCAAGCCAAAAATTTCCTCATACAACCAACCTTTCTTTCCGGTCATAACTAAGGAATTTTCCGCCCCATAGCGTTTTCTGACCTGATGGTAGGCCCGGATAAGGCGAACAGCGTTTTTTCGCGGCTCTAAAGTCGCGTTGAATAAAAGATAATCTTCCGGTAATTGGTATTTTTGCCGGACTTTAATAATCTCTTCTGGCGAGACTCTCCGGTAACTTTCGTCAACCGCTTCATAAGTGACCGTCACTTTATCTTCACTGACCCCGCTTATTTTTACCACATCTTTCTTTGACGCCACTGACGGAGTCACTATGGCTCCCGTTCTTTGGGAAGCAGCTTTAAATAACAGCCTGCCAATAGTTTTTACCTTAAAGGAGTGTGTTTCCCCAAAGAGAATTGCGGAGGCGTCGTGGATCGTGGTAAGAGTTCTTCGACCCAGCAGAGTAGGAATGATCAGGCTGTGGGTAGAATGGTAAAGGTTAAGATTTAGGCGAAAAAAATCTAATGCCACCCTTAAGTGCCAAAAAATGCCCGGATAACTTATGACTACTTTTTGGTAATTTAAATTTTTTAGGCCGATTTCAAAACCGGTATGAGCATATAAAAAATATTCGTTTTCTCGATCAACTTTATCTAAGCCTTCTAGTAAACCATAAACATAATAACCGGTTCCCGCTTTTTCTCCTACCATCGATCGAACGTCTATCCCAATTCGCATTTTTACTCCTAACTTTAACCTTATCCCGAACTTGCCGAACGGTTTGTATTCCATAACGACCAGAGTTTTGCTCGAATTAAGAAAGAATTTACCGACATTAAAACGGCAAAAACTAATCCTGCTCTTCCGTCCCGATACCCCTGGCGAATCAGATAATTTTGGATAAACTTGGCCGTTGGATAAACGATCATTCCCCAAATAGGAACTTTTCTTCCTTGTTTGAAATAGTTTTCCGCGTCAAGACTGGTAAAATGATTAATGGTTTCAACAAACTCCCCCACAGACGGGTGGGAAAAGTGAAGCAGAGGAGACTTAAGATGGCCAACCTCTCCTTTCACCCGCCAGGTTTCATGAACTGGCCTCTCCCATTTACCGGCGTTTCTTTTCGCTAATCTGATAAATTCTAAACTAGCCGTTTCTCCCCACTTCAGCCAAGAGCCGAAAGCAAAATCGCTTCTTTTGACATAATACGCTTCGAATTCGTTTGTCAAGACGGCCGCTTTTATCTCCGTGGCCAAATGTGCCGAAACTCTCTCATCCGCGTCGACGAATAAAACCCAGTCTCCTTTAGCCTTACTTAAACCGAAATTCCTCTGTGAGGCAAAATTTTCTAACCGATTAAAATAAATCCGATCGGTATATTTCCTGGCCAAACTAATCGTCCGATCCGAGGACTCATCGTCAACAACGACGATCTCATCGGCCCAAGACAGCGATTTTAAGCATTCTTCAATATTTCTTTCTTCATTCTTGGTAATAATCACCGCGGAAATCATAGCTGTTCCCTCAATTTACCAAACCGATTTTCTAAAAAATCAATCCAGGCAAAATAGATTGCTGGATAAACCGTCGGATTCTTCAAAAAGATTTTAAAGGATAAAGCAAAAACAAACAAGTAACCAAGATATCTTTGATAAAACGGAAACCGTTTTTTGACAAAAATAAGATTGTTTCTGATTAAATAGTAAACTTTTTGATTTTTTAAAGTCCCGATAGTCGCCCCAATTTTATGCTCGACCAAAGTGTCTGGACTGACCAAAACTTCCTCTCCCTCTTTTTTCACTCGATGGCAGAAATCTACATCTTCAAAACCAAAGAAGTAGTCCTCATCCAACAGACCTACCTTTTTGATAGTTTCTTTCCGAACCATCATCGCCGCACCGCTGACGTATTGGGCTTCTTTCATTTCTTTAAGGCTGTTATCTTCAG
>JAGVAV010000025.1 GCA_020060105.1 Candidatus Woesebacteria bacterium
GGTACAATAATGTTAGACCGCACCAATCACTTAAATACCAGTCACCTTATCAGTGTTACTTAAAAGGAGGATTGTCTCAAAAGTACTGATCCAGGACAACTCTTTGACATTTTCGTGGCTAAATGATAACATTGCTTGTAGTTAACCAACCGCCTTAATTAGCGGAAGGTTTAATTGATAATAGAAAGGAAGAGTCAGGAGAGTGAGTAGTAACAACGGCAAGAGTCAACCATTCATTTACGCTCGCCCCTTTAATTTTAACGCGATAGACCCTAATGGGAATGTTACTTCTTGCCAAAGAATGATTCTCGAGGTCACAGTTGATAACCCAATTAGCGAGTCTCCTGAAGAAGTGTGCCTGGAAGGACCAGTTAATGGTAATGCGGCAGGGGTTTACAGGGAAGTCGGCCCCCGCGGAACTGAAATTCTCAAGATTGTGGGTGAGTGCCCGGATTTCGAATACGCCCACATTCGCCAAAAACATCTTACAGTAACCTTAAAGAATCCAGACATTGAAAGCATCAGACATCTTAAGCAAGCTCTCTGTAAAGCGCTTAAAGAGGCTTGAAAACAATGGTGAAATCAGGTCTTCGAAAATACTCGAAGACCTCCCTTTTTATCCTCCCAAATTTATCCTCTTGACAAGCCACAAAATGTTTTGTACCTTTGTTGGTAAACCCTTCTCGAAAGTTACCTAATCGTTATTTGGAGGCATTTACATGAAAGCGACAGAACAGTTAACCGAAGAGCATCAAGCGGTAGTCTTAACCCTAAACATTTTAGAAATCATTATCGCGAGACTTTCCAACGGAAAAAAAGTTGATCCAAACCATTTAGAGCAAATTATCGATTTTTTCCAAGGTTTCGTTGATCGGTGCCACCACACAAAGGAAGAAAAACTTCTTTTTCCAAAAATGCAAGAATACGGTCTAGCGAAAGAGGGTGGGCCGATTAGCGTAATGCTGTTAGAACACGAAAGAGGCCGAGACTTAGTGAAAAATCTAAAAAGGGCCGTTGATGATTATCGAAACCATAAGCGGGGAGCGGCCAAGGAAATTGTTTCCCAAGCCCAAAAGTATGTCCAACTACTAAATGATCACATCCAAAAAGAGGATAATATCTTATTTCCTATGGCAGACATAGTTATTCCCCAACTAGAACGGGAAAGACTTTGGAAAGGTTTTGAAGAAGTTGAAAACAAAGAGGTTGGGAAGGGCAAACACGAAGCCTATCATCAGATCCTTGATCAACTCAAGAGCTACTATCTAAAACCGGCTTAGAAACCTGGAGTCGAAATTAAACTTCCAGCGGAAAAAAGTAAGAATGGAGGGAGAGATGAAACAGCGATGGTGGTATCGCTATTTTCTTTGGTATCTTCTTAAATGTTCTTGGCTGAATAGACTCCTAGAAAACAGAAGGGCGCTATACTGGCTCGAAACGAAACAACGAGTCGTCACCTTCATCCTTAACGGTGGCTTACTTTTTCTGGCCGGATGGGTGATAATGTTTATTTTCGTGGAATGGGTAAGGCTGGATAAAAATCTCGCTTTTCCAATTCAGCTCATCTTGATTGTTCAAGCCAGCTTCTTTGTCCATTACCACAGCACCTGGGAAGATCGAAAGGAAAAGCCTTCCAAAAAGCAGCGGGGAAAGGGTTGGGGGCTAAGCTCAACCATGTTGCGCCAGTGGGCTCTTTTTAACGCCGTGAAATTAGTAATGGTAGCGGTCAGTCAGGTAATATTTGTCGGGCTTACTTTGTTCTTTCATTATCTAGTTGTCACGGCCATTTGCGAAGCTCTTTTCGCCGTCTTTGGTTACCTAACCAACGACTGGATCATTTTCCGCCCAAACCCTCTCTCGGAGAGCCAGACGAGAATAAATCGTCTGCTAAAGCCAAAAAATGGGCGATTAAGTTAACTGAACTGATCGCCCATTTTTCTTTTTCTGACTTATTTGATATAATCCAGCCCATAACCCAGTTCTTGTTTAGAAACGGCGAAAAAGCCAAGGGGGAGCGATCTAATGAAAAAAGGGGTTCGCAACTTTCGATTGCTTCTACTGTGTTGTTTTCTGATCTTCGGAACAGTTTTTCTCTCCGCCTGCCTTAAAGTTGATAACCCGTTCCTGCCGTATAAAGAAAGGTCCTTTAAAGTCTGGCCTCAGACAACGTCTCACTACGATCTGGAGCTTAAAGAAGGCAATTACTTTGAAGGTGTGGTGATTGTCCGAGGTAAAAACGATGATCTTCGCTTTTATCTTAAGGACCCGACTGGCCAAGTTATTGAAGAAGTTGAGGTAAAGCGAGAGTACCGCTTTAAAGGTACCGCCAAAAGAAGTGGCTTCTACACCTTTTACTTTGATAACCACCGCTCGTTGGTTACTTCGAAAGAGGTTCTTCTCCGCTATGGAGTTCGTTAATCTCCAAAGGCGTTTGTAATCACAAACGCCTTTAATTTTCTAAAAAAGAAAAAGTCTGGCCTATTACAGCCAGAACTTTTGTCTCTCGCCTTGTTTTACTAGTTTCGACGGCAAACAACACTTCCGACGTGCCGCTGAAACATCCTTAGACACATCAGGGTTGGTAAACTCGGGGGATGATAAATACGGGCTCCCAATATTCCTTCTTCACCAACCCAACTAAAAATAATAAAAGCGAAAGGTATCTTACTATCCCGCGCTTCCTCGACTAGCCTAATAATACGTTCTTCTCCTAACGGTTCTGAAAGGTTTCTCCAGAAAGCCATTAGATTTCCCTGACTTTGGACAATTTCAGGATCTAGTTCATAAGCTAGTATTTTCGACCTAATCTCGCCCGAGCTCAGCGCTCTCCTTTTCGAAGACAACACTGAAAAGACTTGATATCTCGTTTGCCCTAGACAACCAGCTGGTTGTAAAGCCGCGATGTTAATAAGATCTGCAAATGGACTGTCCCAGTCACCCGGGAATCCCTCGAGAGGGTAGCAAGCACAACGATCAGGAAACCACTGCTCGATAAACTCAATAAATTGACTTAATTGTCCTTGGGTTCCGTTGAAATCATCGTTCGAAGCGGCCACTTTATCTCCTCCTAATTTTTTCCAACCGCATTTTATCATAAATAAGACTTCACTTCAATTTTAACCAAAGTTGCAAACTTATGGATCTGGGGTGTATAGTTCACCAGATTAAGAAGCTTAATCAACAAATAAGGAGAGGAGAAATGATCAAAAAAATCCTAGGCATACTCGCCCTTTTAGTCATCGTTCTACTGATACCCTTCACCATAACTGTGTTATACGAAGTGGCTGATCGGCTGGACCGGATGGGAATTCGAACCCAGGTTAGGGGGGTATGGTCTTGTTTTAAACAAAGAATCTAGGCTTGTCCTGCGGGAAGAGGGGAAAGTTCCCGAGAGAAACAAGATGACCTGGATTGTCAGCTGACTGAGGCAATCAATAGCGGTCAGTACAACATTTTGCAGATCGAAACCTTTTACCACGAAACGTACATGGTTAAAGCGGAAGTTTACTATTTTGCCAACGAACCAACCCCCGATATTCTGGCAGGACCGGTGGTTTAAACCCCGGTCCTTTCTCATTCAGGTGGCTAATTTGGGTCATCTGTGGTATAATTTTCAAGCAAAACACCCGGGCCAGTAGCTTAACCCATATTTAATCGGGGTCAATTGGCAGATCCATCGGCTGACGAACTTTTAAACAATTTATCTTCCAGTCGTGAGATTATTTATCGAGTGTGTGAGGGCCAGTAGCTCAATTGGCAGAGCAGTTGCCTCTTAAGCAATCGGTTGGAGGTTCGAGTCCTCCCTGGCTCACCAAAATAAGTTTACCAATCAATCGTTGACAAAAGTACGAGAAAGTAGTATAAAATGTATGTAAGGCGCGGTCACTCGAATTTGTTTGATCGCGTTTTGCGTTTATTAGGTTACCTCTTTTATTTTTCTCCCCGAAGGAATAACTAAATAACTATTTTTCTTTATCGTCGCAAAAAGGGTTTTTAAATGATACTCCTGGATTTTTAACCTATTCCCAGGGTCTCCGATTAAGCTTCTGTATGTGACATAAGAGCAGATATCAGCTATTTCTAACCCACCGTTTACAACTTTTTTAGTAGAAATTGTTAAAGTATGTATTCTTTCCCTAACTTCGACAGCTAAAGGGTTGACAATATTGCCAGGAAGCGGGTTTTTCTTCGATAAATCAAAGTACTTCACAAAAGTGCCGTCCTGGTGCTGTCTGGACTCAATGACGATTTCACCAGAGGCTTTCTCTGAAACTAGGAATTTGGCGAAATCCTTTATTGCTTCTAAGGAGCATAGCTCATAAGATAGATCAATATTAACACTTGGGTTCTTATTTTTCTTCCTAGGAACATAGCTCAATTTAGTTCTTAATTTATTTTTGTCAACAAAGTAAATACCTGTTTTATAAGGAATATTTAACAAAATACTATTTAGCTCATTTATGAAGTAGCTGATTCGGCTGCGTGGCTTCACTAATTTTCTATAATTTTGATATGGTCTTTCAAATAAATCAGTTGTATGGATTAGTTTGAAATCGTCGCCTAAAAACCGTTTCTTTAAGAGTCTCAAGTAACCTTCAATTATTATAAAATCTTCTTGTTTAATAATCACTGTTGCAAGAACAAACTTACTACCTAAATAATTGAGGCAACTTTCTCCGGATTCGTCAATAAATAAGTAATATTTTATGTTTTTTCTACAGATATTATAATCTAGTAGTTGTTTGATGTCCAATTTATTACGAGACGATTTACAGAAATAGTGAGTTAGACGGTGGGGTAAATTGTTGGTAGGACTCAATAAAACCTAGCGAGGTGTCCCAATTCCAAATCAACTGGTTCACCAGAAATGGAAATTACCCTTCTCTGTCAACGGATTTTTGAAAAAAAATAAAAAACCTTCGGGTGGATTAATTCCCCGAAGGTTTTGCATTTGGAAGAGGTTATCTTCCTGGCGTTGGAACGTTAAAGAACGGAATAGGTGATCCCGCGCCAACGTAAGTAGGAACTTCTCCAGTCCAACGTTGGGTCTTTTGATATTCCAGGTAAGCGTCAGGCGACTTGGCAAGAGCCGCTTGGACTGCCTGGATTCCCTCTGCTTCCGCAAGATACTTGGCCCTGATCTGGTAGGCATCAGCGTCAGCGACCATTTTTTTAGCCTCAGCTTCTCCCGAAGCCTCCGCGATTCGCTTCTCCTTTTCCGCTTCCGCAGCTCTCTTTACGACGATGTAGCCGGTGTTTGCCCTGATCTCTTCCGCTTCTTGTTCTTTACTTCTCGTTTGAATCAGTACTCCCGCCTGCTCTTTTTCGAATTCCCGTTGAGCGACTTCATTAAGCATGTTTTCAATGATTTCATCAAATCCGTAGTCAACGATGGCGAGCTGGAGCACGAATACTAGAGGCTCCTTGTCTTCATTCACAAGTTGACGCTGAAGTGCCGCTTCTACTTCATTTTCCATCTCCGCGCGCTGGTTCCCAACGAAGTTGTAAGGACGAGCGCCTTGAGTTCCTTTAAGAGTACTTACCCAGACTCTCTCCACCCAATTATCGAGATAATCCGGTCCGTAGCGGAAATGGAGTTCGACGATGCGGTCGGGATTCGGATAAGCCCAACCGCGGGCCCAAAAGTATACGACCGGCCGGCCAGGACTGTTTGAATCAGCCTGAACCCCCGTATCCTTAAGGGATTGTTGCTTAGCTTTGTCAGGCTTTGATCCGATTTCAATCGTCTGCCGGCGAAGGTCATACTGCGTAACCTTGGTTACAAAGGGTGCTAAAATCGGTTGGAAAGGCCAGGCATGGAATCCGGGGCCGATCTTGGAGTATTGCCCGGTGAAGGTGTTCTCCACAACAGCAATGTGATTGGCCGGAACTTGCGTAGTTCCCGAGAGCAGTATCAGTAGCACGATTGAAATGATGCTTACGACAGCAGTTAGGGAGAAGGTAAATAGAGACCAGAAGTCGCGACTGTTGTTATAAGGTGGCGTCCGGAATCGGTTGTAGAAAAAAATACCTATCGAGCCAAAGAGAGTAACGAAAGCTGCGAATGTGATCAGAGTGAGCACTGTTAAGTCCTCCCATTCTTTTTTTCTACTTTAGCCTGACTGTTATTGTCAACGTGCCGTTGAATTATTCCTCCTTCCCCTTTTATCTCAGGCTGCAGCTTAACAGAGATAAAAAATTATCTCCATAAAGCTACAGCCATAATTTTACTATTTCTTATGTTAGTTAAGAATAGAATGGTAATGTTTTTTCTGAATTCCCTCAGCGCAGAATTGTAACAGAAAAGAGCGAGTATGTCAAAAAGATTGTACTGGAAGGGTACATCGGTAATGGTTTGGGAATAGATTGAGCATACTCAATTAGGGTAAGGTATGCAAGTTGTCCTGGATCAGTACTTTTGAGGCAATCCTCCTTTTAAGTAACACTGATAAGGGGACTGGTACTTAAGTGATTGGTGCGGTCTAACATTATTGTACTAGTTAAGCCAAGTAGTTAATTTTTCTTGAAATTCTTCTGGATAAAGCAAGTAGTCATAAGATTACGATATACAGTAGTAGAATATTTTGGTCTAGAGTAAACAATCTTGTTAAAATCGGGCGGCAATTTAACTTAATTGTCTCAAATGTGTTTGATCTTTTTCATGGGAAGTTTATGATTTTTTTATTTTAACACACGGAGTCAAAGTAACAATAAAGAGGCGTGATTTTTTACTTTAATAAATTGGACGGTAGGGTAAATAAATAGCCCCGATAGCAAGAGCTGATCGGGGCTGTGAGTTTCGTTAGTCTCCTGGAGGAGGAAGTGTTACTCCTTCCGGTTCAAAGATGACTTTTCTCTCGCCTTCTTCCACTCGACCTAACTCTATTAGGTCGTACCCGACCCGTTGGCCGACTTCGATTGTTCTTGCCACTTCACTTTTGGGGATAAAGATGTAGTATCCGATTCCCCAGTTGAAAGTTGTGAGGCAATCTTTCAGTGATACACCCAATTCTCTCAAGTGCTGGAAAAGAAAAGGGACTTCTTTTACCCAAGTATGAACCCGGTACTGGTAAGGCCTTTCATCGAAAGCGATTTTGCTCACCCCAGAACCAGTACCTGGCAACAGAGCGTGAATGTCGACTTCTTCTTCCAGTAAAGCCTCGACTAAGGCAACATAAGAACGGGTGGCGATAAGTGCTTCCTCACCGAGCATTTTACCGTTTGGTAACCTGGTCATGAATTGGTCCGGAAGAGTAAGAGCTCTTTTGATGACCAGTGAAATTCCGTTAGCATGGATACCACTAGACGGAGCACCGATGATGATATCTCCGGCTATCAAGCGCCGTCCAGTAATTAATCGGCTACTTGGGTTAATAATGCCGGTAACGCAGCCACTAAGCGATGGGGCGCTTTTCACTGGTTCAGCTGCTTTGATTAGGTAGCGTAAGGATGGTGACTCACCTGCTGGTAAAGCAACTCCGATTAGCTGGCAGACCTTGAAGAAGCTTTCTGCAAGATCTTCAGCCCGCTGTTTATCTAGGAACCACTCGCTATCTCCGGCGGCTACTTCGTCGGTATAAATCACTGGCAAGGCGCCTTGGGCGATTACGTCGTTTGCCGCCATTAACACCGTATCCCATCCAATGTCTTCATAAAAAGTGCGTCCCATTCCCGAGTTTTGGTACATCCATTCGGCAATCCAGTTTTTGTTGCCAAGACCCTCCTGAGTGTTGACGAACATTGGCTGTATGCTACCAAGGTAGTAGTAGACGGCTCCATGGGCGTGTATTGAGTCGGTGTTGACGAAAACCTGTCGACGATTTGGAAACGAGAGTGTTCTCTTACCGACTGCAATCATTGCCCTTTTGAAAGGCTCAATTTGGCTATAATCCACACCCGCTTGAGCGTATTCGCCCTGAGTAGTCAATCTCCAATCCTCCTATTTATTTTTTGAGTGCGTGACCCATTAAAGTAAATTATAACTGACAAGCTTAAGAAAATGCAAAAAACTGCATTTCGCTAATGGTATGCACCTCTTTAACACCCGGTGTTTAAATGAGTGCTTGAATGAAAATAGACAGAACATAAAGAAAAGAGGCCGTTTCCTTTTTTAGGGCGTGCCTCTAGCAATCTTTCTCAACTTTAACTAAACCACCGGCCCGTTTCCTTAAAGATTGCGTCGTTTAGTTCTTTGGTTAGCTGTTCATTTAGTTTCTTTGGGTTATTGCGGCTATAAACTTCGGCGATATGGGTTGGGGAGACAACTGTGACTATACGCCCGATTTCCCCTTCTTTGGTCTTACAATCGAAATGCTTACCGTCATACCATGCGATCGAGAATCCAACAATGTCACGTAAGTCTATTTCCGTCCCATATTTCTCGCAAAACTTGGCAAGGATCTTAACTGCTGTTGCTACTTTATTTGCAGAAGCCATTAATCTCCTCCTTCTTAGATTTGGAGAATTCTATCAAGTACATCGTTAACTGTCAACTTGATGTAAGCAACCAAGATTCCTTAAGAAGTTTGAGCGTGTTTAATCCCGGGTCAAACACCCCTGGGGTGTCTAGCTATTGGCACCGCCAAGTTGTACAAGGCATACAATTTAAAACTGTCTGTTACTATCTATCTTGTTTATGGATTATCGTTTGCAACTGTTGATGAAGTTGAGGAGAACTAATGCAACAGGTAAAATTTTGATCAACTTTTTTAAGGGGATCAGAATAATCTATGGGTTTACCGAAAAAATCTGTGTAAATTCCTCCAGCCTCTTCAATGATTACTTGTAGTCCGGCATTATCCCAGATTCTGCTCGTTTGGTTAAGGTAAGCTCCATACTTACCTTTAGCGACCATAATGATATCGAAAACGCTATTACTAGACCTAAGGTTTCTTATCTCAAGAATTATATCTGCTAATTTAGAACATTCTTTATAAGTCATAGAGGGATTTTCTTGATGCCCGTCGATGCCGTAAGCAACTAACGTTTTTAATAAGTTTTTCTCCTCAGTAACTTTTAACTTTTGGTTGCTGCAAAAGGCTCCATTTCCATTGCTCGCGACAATAATTTCTTTGAAAAAAGGTAAGGAGGCTCCCCCGACAATTGGGGTGTCGTTTTTTATTAATCCAATAATAATGCCATAAGTTGGAACCCCATTTGCAAAATTACTGGTTCCGTCAATCGGGTCAACCACCCATGTATAGCTTGACTTATTATCAATTATTCCTGCCTCTTCGTCGATGATGTTATGATCTGGAAATTTTTTTTTGATTTTACCAACAATGAGTCTTCCGATTTCCTGATCAGTTTTAGTTAGCACTTGATTATTATCGCCTAGTTTGATGGTAACATCAGACACGAGCCCAAAGTTAGCCGTAGCAGTTTCGGAGGCTGCCGCTAGTGTTTCAGTGATAAAATTTTTAAATACATTTAAAGCACTCATCTAGAGACAATTATAATATAATTTCTGTTGCTGATTCAAATGCTCAATTAAGGTGTTCCAATTCCTAGTCAGCTAGAAAGCTACCTAGAGATTCTGAGAAGTAGGATCCTCCGTATCACCAGGAATGAAATAATTGGTTACAAAAATTCTAACTTCCGTTGCATACTTTTTTGATAGGTCTCTAACAAGGAGCTTGGGGGGGGTATTAAAAGAAAACCGCCAAGGCATTACTGCAATGGCGGTAAAGGTGGAATCTTAGGCCTTTCCAAAAGATTCATACTTGACAACTATCGGAAAGCCATTTGGGTTGCCGATCGGGTAGATAAGCCTTTCTTTTTCTGGGTCTTCCCGAGGATCAAAGTACGGCCATACTTTCTCAGCCTCTCCAATCCTTTGCGCGGTCGATCGATGTCCTTCCCAGCCATCTTTTTCAGGAAATCCCGAAACCACCGTTCGGAGGCTGTCCGCGGACGCCTCCTCCTCAGTATCCGCCCTAGTAAAACCTACCTTCAGGATAACGTCTTTGCCACGAAAGGCCGTGTAGGAAAAAGCGTATAGGGATTTCCCATGCATTATGATCTCCTCCTATTTTGATGAGAGGAACTATAGCAAAATAAAAGTGATATGTCAACCATAAAACTGGTTGAAAATATAATCAATATCGGTCAAGTAAGAAAAAAGAGGCCGTTTCCTTTTTTTAGGGCGTGCCTCTTCAAACTTGCGAGGGTCCTGTCAATCCGGGCAGGGGTGATAATTGGGCGAGCTTGGAATGCTGGAGGTGAAAATCCAAACATCATCAAGAATCGCGTAAAGGGACAGGACGATGATAAGTGTTAGGCCGATCATGTTTATGATCTCCTCATACCGAAGAATCCATTGGCCTAGGATTCCCTCTAAGAAGGCCAGTGCCATTCTTCCCCCGTCTAACAGTGGAACCGGAAGAAGGTTAATAACCCCGACTATAATGCTGAGAAAGACCACTATTCCCAAAACCCCAGAGATCCCTCCGAATCTGAGGGATTCTTCACTTATTCTAGCAAAGGCACCCCAAGAGGTTTCGTTGCAGCCTTGGTCAAGGTTGATAGAATTAGGCAAAGAGGCAAAGAATAAGTAAAGAAATACCCCTCCGCCAATGTTTACCAAAGGACCTGAAAAAGCCACAAGGGCTTTTTTCCACCATTGACAGTTGTCCAGATCCGCTATTACTGTTCCGCCAATCAAAAGAATCGGGCCAAAAGCCAAAATTAGACCCTTTATCCTTGTCCGATAAATTATCGG
Source organism: Candidatus Woesebacteria bacterium (assembly GCA_020060105.1). Taxonomy (GTDB): domain Bacteria; phylum Patescibacteriota; class Microgenomatia; order Woykebacterales; family 2-01-FULL-43-14; genus JAGVAV01. The sequence goes on from JAGVAV010000025.1 coordinate 10,721, forward strand.
AAAGCCTACAAATAAGCTTTTAACCCTCAGTCCAAGGGCAAATCCGGTAAAAGCGTGAGCCAATTCATGAACGAAAATAATGGTGAAAACAGCCAGGAAAAGGATAATCCATCCGACCATCTTAAGCTCTCTCCTTCGGCTTTGATCTCTAACGTTTATTCGCTAGTCGTTTATTTTATCAGTCGCCTGATTTTAAGTCAACTAACCTAACAAAACTTGTTTATCATTCCTTTTTGCGCCTGGCTCTCGAAAACAGGTAAAAAACGGCGGCTAACAGAAGGGTAGCCAAAAAAATTAGCACGATATTGTTGAGACTAGCGGCAACCGCTCCTGTTGCCGCAAACAAAAAAGCCTCCGGTAAAGATCCAAGCGAAGCGGCTACTAAGGACCTTTTAAGAGGTATCGAAGAAAAACCCGCCGTCACGGCCATTGTCTCCGAAAGTATTGGAAGAGGTCTCGTAAGAACTATGGCCAATACTCCCCATTTTTCCAGTAGTGAGTTTGCCTTAGCCATTTCTTTTTCCGAAATAAACCTTTTAGCATAAGGAAGGGCTTTCGTTCCCAGATAGTACCCAAAAAAGAAGGCACTTGTCCGGCCAACTAATGAGAGTAATGTCCCTAAGAAGATCCCAAAAAGCGCTCCATTAGCTACCATGATAAAGCTGGAGGGAACTGGCAAAAGCACATCTAAAATCAAGATGATAATCCCACCGAGGGCGGTAATGATTCCTGGCGCGTTTAGGAAAGGACTGGGATCAGACAAAACCGGTATTTTCAGTCCTTCCACAATGAGGTAAAGAACAAGAAAAACAGATGAAATTAAGGTAATGGCTAACCAGTATCGTTTTGTGGCCATTTTTACTCTTTGTTTAACTTTCACTTATCGTTAAGCAGCCTAATCCACAGGCATTAATCTTCTAAGGAAGTGTAACTATAAACAATTTCAAAATCACTAAGCGTCTTTAGGCTTGCTTTTTTATTGTTTCAAATAAACCTCTGTCTGTGTCTTTACAATAACAGCTGCCTGATCTAACATAGCAGCCATATCAGGGTAAGGAGGTGAAAATTATGACAACTTGGTTCTTATCTTCCTTCGATATTGTCATGCTCATTATCTTGATCATTGGCGGAATAAACTGGGGTCTCGTGGGCCTGTTTAAGTTTGATCTTGTCGCGGCAATCTTTGGCGAAATGTCCGCTCTGACGAGAATTATTTACGTCTTAGTTGGCGTGTCCGCCCTTTACCTGGCCCTAAAGTTGCTGGGGTTATTGTAACGCGAAACGGAATACGCAAATCAAAAGGAGAAAGGGCTGCTACCAAATTGAAACAACTCATTTCCTAACTTGCCTAATCTCCGTCCGGTGCCCGTCGCTTTTAAACTCTTCCACCAGAGAAGAGTTTTCATAAGCTTTTATCACCACTTCCAGGTTTGACCTAAAAGCGTCATCGCGCGATTGACTTGAAGAAAGAATATAATCCACGTTTCGCCAATCGTTTTTAAGAGCTTTATCGTTAATAATGTATTCTTGAGATTTCCAGTAATCAAAGGCTTTCTCAAAGCTAGCGTTACTAATTGGAGTCTTACTCTGCAAATCTACAAAGGCGTAAGTGTCAGTAATGATAACGGAATTTTCGGGAACATTTTTCTTCAGCCACTCTATCGCTTTTACTTGGGTAATGGTTTGATTTTGACGGTAAATAAAACTTTTGTCTTTATAAACATGACTTACTGCTAAAGCAACTACCACCCCAAAAAGGAAGGAAAAAGGCGGGTAGAAAGCAATTTTGCCCAGAGGGCTCTTTTTTAGCAGCTTCAGAACCGCGTAAACATTTACGGCGATAAGAACAGACAGAAGAGGAATAAGCGGAATAACGTAAAAGTCAAAAACTAACCCGCCCCTCATCAAATAAACCCAGTAAGAAACTGTTAGTAAGAAAAGGTACCGAATATTTTTGTTTCTCAGAGATAAAACACCGCTGGTAAAAGTGGCCGCCACCCCCAAAACAACGATCAACGGATCTTTGCCAAACCAGTTCATCGCCAAATTCCATTGGAAATCGCTCTCAGGTTCCCAAAAATTACCTTTTCCTGGCCGGGATAGTTGCCAAATTATCGCCCCAATAAGGCTAACGTATTTATTCCCACCATACACCCCTTCCGGGAAAAACTCTCCTCTTGCCGCCGCGTAAATTATGTAAGGAGAAATAATTAAGACCACTAACAGGACCCATTTAAAAACAGCCCACCTTGTTTTGATCTTATCAGCTTGACTTTTAATAAGGTAAATAAATGTCGGGAAAAAAAGAATGGCTGATTCTTTGGTCAACAACCCAGCCCCAAATAAAGCTGCACTGACAAATAAATATTTAGATTCCTTTATTTGGCTAATCAATAAGTAAAAAGAGGCAAGAACCCAAGGCAACATCAGATTGTCTAAGAGCACCCGTCTTTGATAATAAATTCCTAGAGGGGTGAGGGAAAAGATAACCGAAGCGGTTAAACCAGCCCAGAAACTTTTTGTGACTCTTTTGGTAATCAAGTAAATAAGGATTGTCGAAACCAGATGAACAATAAACATTAAAACCCGACCGGAATTAATGGAGGAGCCGAAAGTAAAAAAGCCGCCCGATAATAAAGTCCAAAGGGAAATGATCAACCAACCCAGAGGAGCATGATCATACCAGTAGTTGTACGGAGCCAACTTTCCTTGAGTCAGAACCGACCATGCCTGGGAAATGTAAGCGCCCTCGTCATTATCATAGTAGGGGAATTGAAACATGTTATAAGCGTGAGAAAATGCAGCAATAGACAAAACCCCTAAAATCAGCACTAACTCTGTTTTGTTTATTTTTGCAAAGTTTTTGAAGATTTTTCGGAAAGCGTTTTTAAGGGAAAAGATATTGTTAGATAACTGCTTTACTCTACTCATATTAATAATAATTTGCAAAATAAGATTTATTAAATATAATTTCTTAATTTTACTAACACAAGTAAGAGGCATCGAAAAAACAGACAGACAAATAACTTTCTTTTTGTTGATCGCCATAGCTTCCTATGTTAGCTTTACTCCATGAGTGTCTCGTTCTCAACTCAGCCAACTAGTATAAAGACGAAAATCAGCCGAGTTTTATTTCCCATATTTTTTCTTTTCGCAACCGCGACGGCCATCGCCAGTTTTTTTATTACTTTTAACTTTACTGACCAAATCAACTGGACAGCTCCCGCCGCTCTTTCTCCTAAAATTTATACGGATAAATTAGAGGAAGATTGGACAACTTGGTCTTGGGGAAGCGAGATAAACTTTACGAACATTACCCGTTCTTATTCTGGAAATAGCTCCATCAGCTTTAAAATCACCTCTCCTTCGGGAGGTTTATATCTGCACTCTGCTAAAGGCCTTGATACTTCAGAATTCAAAAGCTTAAAATTTGCAGCCTTAGCCGGCAAGGAAAATCAACGCTTTCGTGTTGCCCTTTATGATAAAAACAACGATCCGCTCCAAAGTCCGGTTTTTCTGACTAGTTATGGCGGCAATCCTATAGCCAGCGCCTGGAAAATATATCAAATTCCTCTTAAAGACTTAAACGCCCAAGAAAAATTAGTGAGGGGGATCTTAATTCAGGACGCTGAAGGGCCTAAAGAATCTCTCCTTTACGTGGACGATATAGAGTTAACCAAGGACGAAGTTGCCCAACCATCAAAAACGTCCGTTAGTTCGGATAAATTTCTCACGCTTGATCCTAAATCAAGTCTGCCTTCCGAAGAAGAATGCCTAAAGAGAGTTCGACGTTCTGAGTGGGAAATCCGACCAGAGAATAAAGAAGCGAATCAAAATATCCCCTCCAATCTTAACCTTCCTGACTGGAATGGAGTTGACGAGAGAGCAAACAGTCAAATCAAATCCCGAATTAGCGGCAACTTTACCGGAACCACTGACGAAATCCTGCAATGGGGAGCCTGTAAATGGGGATTTGACGAAGACACGGTCAGAGCGGTGGCCGTTATTGAAAGTTGGTGGCGGCAAGCCGACGTGGGAGATAAGGGGAAGACTTTTGGTATCATGCAGGTCAAAAGCGACAGCCACATAGGAACCTTTCCTTTTTCCAGAGACAGCACCGCCTTTAACGTTGATTTCGCTTTAGCCTGGCGGAGAGCTTGTTACGAAGGCTATATTGGCTCTTTAGGCGAAGACCCCGCCTATCGAGAAGGAGACGAGTGGGGCTGCATTGGAGCTTGGTTTTCGGGCGCCTGGCGTGACGAGGGGGCCGAGGTATATATCAGCCGAACCAAAGATTTTTACGATAACAAGAAGTGGTTACAACCAGATTTTGAGTACTACTAATCTAAACAGTTATGGAAAAAAATATTGAGAGCCTAACAATATTTTTTCCGGCTTATAACGAAGAAAAAAATATTGCCAGCACCATTTTAAACGCCGATGCCGTCGCCAGAAAAATTGCTTCCGATTACGAAATTCTGGTCGTCAACGACGGCAGCCAAGACAATACCCAAAAAATCGTTAGTCAGTTTCAAAGTCAGCTTCTTAATTTAAAACTCTTCAATCACCCTAAAAATTTAGGTTATGGAGCGGCATTAACGACCGGATTTAGCCAAGCTTCCAAAAAATGGGTTATATTTACCGACTCGGACGGGCAGTTCGACCTAAGCGAAATAGTCAAGCTTTTGCCATTGACCGATTCACACAAAGTCGTCGTTGGTTATCGGTTAAATAGAAAGGATTCTTTTATTCGGTGCTTAAACGCCAAGGGGTGGAATCTTTTAAACAGATTGTTATTTGGCCTTAAGGTAAAAGACATCGACTGCGCCTTTAAACTAATCGAAAATTCCGTCGCCAAAGAGGTCCTCCCAGAAATTTTATCCAAAGGAGCGATGTTTTCGGCCGAGCTTTTAATCAGGCTACAGTCAAAAGGTTACTGCATCGCGGAAGTGGGCATCCAGCATTTCCCAAGACAGGGAGGATCAGCCACCGGGGCAAAGCCGGAAGTAATCATCCGAGCGTTTAAAGAAATGGCCACCGTGTATCGAGGCGATTTGGGAACTGGGTGGATCAAACAAGTTATTAAATTTATGCTGGTTGGTGTAGCAAACACTTTTTTAGATATCTCGCTATATTTTCTTTTGTCCCGTTATGTTCCTTTTCTTGCAGAGCGAAAGGTTTGGGCGAAAGGTCTCTCTTACGGACTGGGAGTCATTAACAGCTTTATTTGGAATAGAGCCTGGACCTTTAAATCGCAAAAAAACTTTGGGGCCCTGATTCCGTTCGCCTTAATCAGCTTTGCTTCATTAGCCATTAACACTAGCGTAATGTATTTGTTTCTGGCGATTCTAAACTTTGAGGAATCCTTTGCCTTGATTGTAACTACTCTGATCACTTTTATTTGGAATTTCCTAGCCAGTAAAAAACTTGTTTTCCGAAGTTAAAAGTTTATGTTTTTAACCCCGCTTCAATCGCGAACCCCGAAATTGATTTTTTGGGGATCCCAAGAAGTAATTTGCGAATTAAAGGAAGGGATTTGAGAAAGATCGTAGTTTTTTTCCCGAGCTAACTGTTCAATGTGGTCTTCTTTTATTTTGTAAAGTCTTTCTTTCTTGTTCTCCAAAACCAGGGTGTAATAATGATTGAAAGTATCGGAATTTGCCCACTTTTCGGCGATCGGTTTTGTCAATTTAACTTGGTCACTCGGATTTTCCATAATTACCCACCGGGAAAACAACCAGGGCCGGTCAAGAACCTGTTGATAAAAACGGTAATTTCCTTCATAAATGTAAGCACTCAAGGGAAGATTCGCCTCGGCTAAAATCGGGTCGTTATTGGCGCGGGATAATAAAATTTTTCCAAAGTCATAGTTTTGCTCAAGATAACGAGCCACTTCAAAGTGGTCTTGCGTAGGAACGTTGATGTTTAATTTGATTACTTCAAACTTTTCTAAAAAAACCACCGAGTAAAATTGGTGTAAATTAAGAGCGCCTAAAGTTACAGTGAAAAAAATTACCGGAATTAAACTAAGGAAATTTACAATATTTATCACCTTTTTATTCTTAAGGTCGCCAAACTTTTGAAGAGCAAGCCCAATTAAAGCTGTTGGGGCCATCACGACAAAGCCAATCCAGGATAAAGTATGACGGTCGTTGTGAAAAAAACCAAACGGCGGAAGTTCGGGGACAAACATCGACACAGAGCCGGTAAAATTGGCTAACCAAACAAAAAGAAAAGGGCTAAAAAGGATTGCTAAAGTACTTAAAGTCAAAAACTTATTTTTGGAGACAAACATAAGGAATAAAAAGCTAATTAAGGAGGTAATAACTAAGGGCTTGCCGAGCATATAAAACGAGGCGTAGAGGAGATACTCTAAGGTTTTGAACAGATTATGTTTTGTCGGGTAAATCTCTTCCGCCGACCCCTTCAACCACCAGCCTCCGCTGGCAAAAATAGTCGGACTGCCGCCAAAGATCCAACTATAAATGAGAATAAAAGACAGGCCAACAGCGGCCAATAAGCCAAACAGAATTAACGAAGCTTCCACTTCCGAGTAGCTTTTACGTTGTTTAACAAAGTGGATTAAGATAATCAAACCGACCAAAGGGATTAGAATAAGGCCTTCAAAACGAGAAAGACTTGCTAAGGTGATAAAAATTCCGCTCAGGAGCAAAGAGCTTAGTTTTTCTCGCTGTAACCATAAAGCCATAAAGTAGGCAACCCCGAAAAGATTGGCCATAAAAAGAACTTCCATCATCGGCGTTACCCCGTAGTATAAAACGTAAGGATTCAGGAGAAAGAGAAGGGCGCTAAGAAATCCACTTAACTTACTTTTAGTTAGGATAAGACACGTTCGGTAGAGAAAAACTGCTCCAAGGATTAGGAAAGGTAAGAGAGTAAAGAAACCCGCCAGGCCAGACTTATATAAAGAGTCAAAAAGAACAAAAGGAGACATTAAAATATGAAGTAGGGGAGGCCAAAACCCAAGTTGGCTGATTCCGGGAGTAAGACTGTCAAAAAGTTGTTTGGAAAAGTTCAAGTGAGCATTTTGGTCAGTTAGCGCTTTCATCAATCCCAGTTGGCTGACTCGCCAAACCATAAAACCGGTTAAAGAAATCGTCAAAGCCGAGATTCCCAGTTCGATCTTAGAAATTTTGGTTAACCGCCTTCTTAGGTCTAACAGCATAATCTTCCTTTAGTTTGATTAGCGATTCCTTAGTGGTTACCAGACCTTCATGAGTTGTCTTTTCCCACTGAAACGGTCTAAAAACGACCTGAAACAACGCTCTAAAAGTTGCGAAAGCCAAAAGCAGCCAGTAGAAAGGGGAAAGGAGGCAGTATTTGACTAAGGCAAATCTTCCCCTTTTGAAAACACCAATAAGATTTAGATAAACGAAAATAAAGTTTCCAACCACAAAAGTAAAAACGGAAAGGTATAAAATTGGTCCGGGGAAAAAGTCTTGAATCAAATTCGATTGAGTGGTCACCCAACCAATTAAAAGAAACCAATAAAAAACGTTTAGGACATTAATCAGGACAGTTCCAGGAACGGTCAAACAAAAAGCCAAGAAATTAATCCAACCGCCCAATTCTTTCTTTAAATGAAGGGGGTATCGAAGATGGACTAAACTAGTCTGAATAAAGCCCTTCATCCACCGAGAACGTTGTCTGATCCAAGCCGTAAAATGGCTCGCCGCTTCTTCCTTGCTAACTGAGTCAATAACGTCAACCTTGTAACCGAAGCGGTGTAAACGTATTCCGATATCGCAATCTTCTGTCACGTTGTAGGGATCCCAAGCCCCAATTTTTTCCAAGACCGATCTCCGAAAATGGGTGCTGTGTCCCGAAAGAGGAATGGGAAAGTTAAGCTTTTGTAAACCGGGGAGAAAGAGGTCGTAGTAAAAAGAAAATTCGGCGTTAAAGAGACGAGTCAAAATGTTTTGTTCGCTGTTGTAGTGATCAAGACGGGGTTGGAGACAACCAATTTTGGGGTATCTCCTAAAGGCCAAATACGCTTTCTTAAGCTGGTCGGGATCCGGGATAATCTCCGCGTCATAAACCACCAAAAACTCTCCTCTAGCCTGAAGAAAGGCAACGTTTAAAGCCTTCGGCTTGGTTTTCGGACTAACGTTTGGCAAAATCAACGCCTTAAAATGTTTCGGCGGATTGGCTTTGATAAAAGCGTTAATCGTTTCTATATCGTCTTCTTCCAAAGTGATAATAATGTCTAATTTATCTACCGGATAATCTATAGCGGCTAAGGCTTCAATAGTTTGAGGCATTACTTCACTTTCCCTAAGAAGCGGAATTAAAATCGTATAGACAGGGAGATCTTTATCCTCAAGACTGGAAATTTCTTTTCGCCTAAAATAAATTGGCTGGCGGGAAAAGGAAAAAGAAACCGCAACTAATTTAAAGACCATAAAAACAAGATAAAAAGTGGCAAGGAGTCCAGAAACCGCAATTAAGACTGGTAAGCTTAAAACTTCTTTTGAAAAAAACAATAAACCCAAGATTAAAAGAGTTGAAAAGATTATCAGAGAGATAGTTTCTTTGGAAAGGGTCCTTTTTGCACTAAGATCTCTGCTGATAAAAAGATAATCTCGACTGTTATCAAAATTAACTTTTTCTAAGCCCACTCTCCCTGGATAATCTAAAAAGTGGAAAGTTTTTTTAACGGCAAGTTTAAGATATCGCTTAATGATTTTTGACCCCATGAGATATCCTCTTAAGATTTTTTTCATTACCTGAAAAAGATCGCCAGCTTAAGCAAAAAGACTTAGTGAGAAAAAAATTTTGTCCGTTTTTGAGAGGTTTGTTATAAAAACTATTTTTGTCATACTGATATTATTTCTTCAACAATCGAGCGAAAAGAAGGAACTTTACTCTAGGGAGAATTATTATCATTGACAGCCTATACAGTTTATGCTAGTCTGAATTTGTGTTGAGGGCAAACTTAACCGGTCTTTTATCTAAAATTAAGTCCTGTAGGAACCATAATTTTATCTCCCTGCCAATTTTATCTTTAATAATTTTAGTCGCAGGTCTATTTGTTTTGAGCAAGCAGGAAAAAGAGGGGGCGAACCTCAAGCCGAAATCGGCCAACTTAAATTCCGTTTCCATAGAACCTAGCCGGAAAATTGAGTCAAAAAAATTTACAGACTCGTCAGGGTCGGCTGAACCAGTAACTGCTCCTTCCATTATTGCTTCGATATCGGCTTTAGTCATCCCAAATTCTGAAAATAATTCCCTCCTAAAGGAAGAGCCTTCAAAATCTACTGTTAAAGGGGTTGAAAAGTCACCCGAATCCCAACCTGCTCCCACAGCCGAAAACAAGTTAGAAAATTCACCTCCAGCGCCTCCTTCCAAATCAGGCTCGGAAAGGTTTGTCACATTAGCTCCGGGATCTTCGCTTCCAGGAGAGGAAGAATGCGCTGGTAAAGTGACGCGTTCTAATTGGGAACCGAGGCCAGAAAATAAGGCTCCCAACTATACTTTGGTTAGCGGCTTCACTCTCCAACCTTGGACCGGAGTGGATGAAAGAGCTAATACTCAAATAAAACCGAGAGTCACCGGTAATTTCACCGGAACCACTGATGAAATCCTGCAGTGGGGAGCCTGTAAATGGGGGTTTGACGAAGACACGGTCAGAGCGGTGGCGGTGATTGAAAGTTGGTGGCGGCAGTCAACTGTCGGAGACAATGGTGAAAGCTTTGGCCTGATGCAAGTAAGAAATGTTAACCAAAACGGGACCTACCCCTATTCCCAAAACAGTACCGCCTTCAATGTTGACTACGCCTTGGCTTCTAGAAGAGCCTGCTACGAAGGCTATCTTAGTTGGTTGAATGATGTTTTGCCCGCTGGTGCCTCCCGATATCTTGCTGGCGACGAATGGGGCTGTATCGGTGTTTGGTTCTCCGGACGCTGGTATGATCAGGCGGCGATTGAATATATCAATCGAACCAAAGGATACTTTAACAATAAAGAGTGGCTTAAACCCAATTTTTAGTTATCTTTGGATCTAAAGTCAGTCAAAGTAAATTCTTCAAGCTCCCGGACTCCGCCAAAAGCCACCCGATCCTTCACTGTCTCGCCCGCTTCTAGCATTAGCGCTGGGGTAATGGTGAAATCTCCCCATCTTTCGTTAATTTTATCCAATGCTCTAACCAAACTTAGTTTCTTATCAGCATCTTCAAAAAGTTCCAGTTGAACAGAACCGACCGCCACGAGATTGAAACAAGACACGGCGAGCTCTCTGACCGATTTAGAGTAAGGGCTTCTCAGGAAAATCTTATACATTTGCTTGTAAATGTCACGAGAATCGAAAAGAGGTTGAGACAAAGTCATTCCCTGATGCCAAAAAGAGTAGTCGCTGTAAAGGATTGAAACATGAACTCCTCTGGCCATGTAACCGGCTTTTCTCATCCGGAAAGAAGTCTTCTCAATCAGCTTTTGTAAGATAGGGGAAAGCTCTTCGGAAGTAGTAAGCCCTTTTCCTAGAGCTACCGAATTACCGAAACTTTTTCGGGAAAATTCCACATCATCAACTTCCCAACCTCTTAGCCTAAGATACCAGTAGTAACCAACAATTGAGCGGAAGGCCCCGACATTGGTTCTCACTCCCGCCTGATAAAAATCTAAAACGGTGTGGATACCAAAGCTGTTAAGACGAGAAATATTATTACTTTTAATTCCGCAAAGGTCTGCCAGTTTCAGCTTTCGGTAAACTTCCAAAAAGTTAGCCTGATTTATTTCGTCTAACCCATCGGGTTTACGCAAACCAGCGGCAGTTTTGGCCAAAAAACGATTTGGGGCAATACCAATAGAAACTCTGAGCCATTCTCCTACTTCTTCTTTGACTCTTTTCTTAATCTCTTCGGCAACAACAGTCATCCCCTTTCGAAAAGCAGGGCAGCCTTCTAAATTAAGGGTGAATTCGTCAATGGACTTGGGAGTAACATCGTTGGTGTAGGTTTTCAGAAGATTTCGAAACCTCAGATGAACAGTACGGTATTTCCAGGGGTCGGGAGTCAAAACAACCAGCTTCGGATAAAGCAGCCTTCCTTCTTTGACCCTCATACCTGTTTTAATTCCGTATTCTTTGGCCTCAACGGAAGGAGCGATAATACAGCCGCCAGGACTAGTATAAGCGGCAACGGCGATCGGTTTTCCTCTTAACAAAGGATTAGCCTGCTGTTCAATAGAAGCGAAACAAGAGTTTAGGTCAATATGCATAATGGTTGAAGGCTTAGGGTTAAAAGAAAACTCAATCTGGTAATCCATCGGAAATTTCCTCAACTAACCAAGAAAGATTATCGGTGTTTAAGACAAGCCTAAAAAAGAGGCTCTCGCTGGAAACGGAAAAGACGTGGTAAAGAGTTCGCCCATCTCGGTAAGTGTGGTGAAGGCCGATTTTGGTGATCTTATGAACTTTTCCTTCCCAAAGAAGATGCTTCGGAAAGGACTTCCTTCTTTTGTGATCAAAAATTAAATTGACAGAAGCAGGAGCGCTGACTTTTTGGATCATAGGGATAGGCCAAACAATAACCGAAAGATACCTTTATTGTAAACACAATTAAATAATCAGTCAATCCCTCGATAATGCTTCAAATCTAGTTAATTGACAGATCCTACTTCTCTTGATTAAAATCTAAAGTGGAGGTGTTTGGTTGATTAAGCTAAATTCCGTCACTAAAACGTACAAGCTTGGAGATGAAACAATTTACGCTCTGGACAACGTTAATCTTGAAATTGAAAAAGGCGAATTCATCGCCATTATCGGCCCTTCGGGAAGCGGTAAATCAACCTTGGCCAATATTATCGGAGGTTTAGACACTCCCTCTTCGGGCGAAGTGCTTGTCGATGGCCAAAGTTTAGCCAAAGCCAAAGACAAAGATCTCTCAAGGTACCGAAATAAAAAGGTCGGCTTCATTTTTCAGTCTTTCAATCTTCAGCCAAACTATACCGCCCTTGAAAACGTGGAAGTTCCTCTGATGTTTGCTAAAGTATCGGAAGGTAAACGGAAAGCTAAAGCGCTGGAGTGTCTAAAACTAGTCGGTTTGGGCGATCGGACAAACCATAAACCAAGCCAACTTTCCGGGGGACAACGCCAGCGGGTAAGCATCGCTCGCGCCTTAACCAATGACCCAGAGATCATCATCGCTGATGAACCAACGGGAAATCTAGACTCCAAAAAGGGGGCAGAAATAGTCTCTCTACTAAAGTCCCTCAATAAAGAAAAAGCTCTTACTTTGATAATAATTACCCACAACGCTAGCGTTGCCGCAGAGGCGGATAAAATCCTTTCTATTCAGGATGGCCGAGTTCAGGAAACGAGAAAGGGGAGTTGATGAGGTTTATCGATTACATAAAAGCCGCCTTCAAAAATCTTCGCCGACAAAAGCTGCGTTCTTTTCTCACCATTATCGCCGTGGTCGTTGGAGCAACCTCAGTGGTAAGCCTGCTGGCTTTAGTTTTCGGCGCCTCTCAAGTATTTGTAAAACAACTTGAATCAATCGGGGCTTTTAATCAAGTTATTGTAACGGCCAGTAAAGTAGACTTTGAAAGTGGGGGGCCATTTGGAGGCCCGAGTGAAAGTAGCGAAGAAACGGAGAAGAAATTAGATGATAAGACCGTAAAGCAAATTAAAGAGATTTCTCACGTAGTGGCCGTCAGTCCATCGGTTGATGTCTGGTCGATCGAATCAGTTCGGTTAAAGGGTAGTGACAAAAAATATAGACTACGTTTGGTGGCGCACGAACCAAACAAAGCAAGCGAGAAAACGCTGTTGGCGGGAAGAAATCTATCTGCTAACGACACCACTGGCGTCACTCTCATCTCTACCTATCACTTAAAAAGCTTTGGTTACGAAGAAAACCCTGAGGGAATTATTGGTCAGAAAGTGATTTTTACGACAAATAAAGGCTATAGCGGCGAGGGAGCAGAGATTCCCGGCCCGCAAGCCTCGAAGGAAGAATGGGATAAAATGCAAGAGCGCACCGCGGACTTGGAAGCAGAAGTTGTCGGGGTGACTTCTTCTGGTCCGAGTATGATTGAGGGGGACTTTTATATTCCTCTCGCTTGGGCTAAGGGAATAATGAGCCACCGTTGGTGGGAAGAAGACGAAGAAGCAAGAAAGAAATTAGAAGCAGAACATGAAAAGCTAAAGGAACAGGGACAAGAGTTTGATTACGGCAGTCAAAATGTTCCGATGAAAATAAAAGTCGAAAGTGAACTGGATAGGCGGGGTTATAATACACTGGTCGCTAAAGTAGCAGACTCTGGTAAGACCAAAACCGTTAAAGAGGGGGTCGAAAAACTGGGGTTCGGGGCGATCACCGCCCAGGATATTCTCGATCAGGTAATGCGAATTTTTACTATCGTGGGAACAATACTTGGAGCGATCGGGGCAATATCACTCGGAGTGGCCGCCATTGGCATTATTAACACGATGATTATGGCCACTTATGAACGAACCCGAGAAATCGGGGTGATGAGAGCCTGCGGCGCCACAAAGGGCACCGTCTTAATGCTTTTTACTTTCGAATCGGCCTTGCTGGGATTTTTTGGCGGAATATTTGGTATCTTCTTAGGATATCTTCTATCTTTCGTGGCTAATTACTTTGGCGCTTCTTTGCTGGAAAGCCAGGGAATAGCGGTTACAAACATCACAGCCATTCCTTGGTGGCTGTCGTTAAGCGTAGTTGGATTTACCACCTTACTTGGTTTTCTATCCGGTCTTTACCCCGCCTTTAAAGCTTCCCGTCTCAACCCAGTTGAAGCCTTAAGATACGAGTAGACTAAACACCAAAAAGAAAAAAGGCAGGTATCGGTCGGAATACCTGCCTAAAGCGATTGGGCAGCTTTAACAAGATGGTTTGTCTTGTTGTCCCCTCTTTAAAAATCGAGGCAACTGCCCTTGCGCTCTTTTCATAACTGACTGAAAAGCAATCATTAGCAAATAACCTACCAACGACAGAAAGCAAAATAAGGCAATTAACCCCACCCTGGCTGCCTTATCCCACAAATTTACCAAGACCAACTTTTCCAGACCCATAAAATCAATACTTACCAAAAAGGCAGCAGTGAAAAGAGCTATTGAAAGAAGGGTCAGGATAGTCGATCCGAAAAAAGCTAGCCAGAGAAACACGGTCAGGAAGGAACCTTCTGGCGCACCTGGATCATCTCCTAAAAGCAAACATATTACGGCGCCGAAGGCCAAGGCCAGCCCAACTTCCGTCAGTCCCATTAATCTCTCCCTTCTATTCTCCTTTTACCTGATCCTCATTTTAAGCTTCTACCAGGCGTATGTCAAGTTTACTTCTATTCCAACATTTATTTAAATAACCTGCCAACCGAAGCTTTATCGTAGGGTGGCGGTGTGTATTTGAAAAAATCCGAGCGGCAAATTCTTTTTCCTACACCTTATCAAACTTCTTGTTCTTTCGACATATTTTTGCTAAAGCCATTAGTCGTTAGGTTAGATAAAACATTAAAAGGCGTTTTTAAACTTCTATTTGAAATGGAAACTCCGTCGTATCCATTTTTTACTGCCACTTGAATACTTTCTACATATTCTTTATCTGAATAATTTGATCTGTCTCCAAGTATGATAGGAATTGGGCAAAGTTTTTTTACAATAGAAAAATCTGTACATTTTTCTGGCAATCTAGTTTCAACAATATCCACCCCAATTTCGTAGCCAACTCTGGCTGCATATAAAATCTCTTCTAACGAAACCTTTTCATAAAGTTTTCCCTGTTTATTTACATCAACCACGTACATCATTGCATAAACAAGCAAGTTATATTTATCTGCCTCGCTACATACTTTCCCTAACATTTCTAGCATTTCTAATTCATGAGAGTTGCCTAGATATATTGTTAATGATACGCCGACAGCACCTAAATCCACGGCATCTTTAACTTGAGATATTTGAGATTTGCCTGCAGTAGTGTGTAGAGATGTTGAGCCAGTTATATGCAGAAAAAATGATTTTTTTGCTTCTACAAGTTTTTTACCATATGTTTTCACTAAACCTTTATGCATTAAAGGACTACCGAAACTATGTGTTGCAACATTATTAATCAAGCTCTCTGTATTTAAAATAAAATCTTGAGGTTGTTTATAAAAACCAAAATCGAGAGGAAGGAAGATATATTTATTAAGTTTGGAGTGAGCCAATCTATTTAATAATTGTTGTTTCATAATTCTCTATAGTTTTACTTCAATAAATCCTCAACCGAAACGCCTAATGCTTTGGCAATTTTTGACATAACTTGGACGCTCGGTTTTTTAACAAAATCTCCCTCGATTTTAGCAAAAGTGGTGTGCTTCACGCCCGATTTTCTCGCTAAATCGTCTTGCGTTAGGCCAAGCTTGTTTCGATATTTTTTGATGTTCTCGCCAATAGTTGCCATAATTTCAAAACTTTGATGTCATTTAATCATGGATTATGCTTTCAAATTTATGATATCAAAAAATTTCAATTCCGTAGAAAAGCCCGCCTCTGACGTTCCGCTTCGCGGAACAAAGACAAAAAATTCAATTTTGCGCCTAAAATCGGCTGGCGAGCCCTCGCAGAGGGCGAGCCAAACCTTTCTTTTTCCAACTGGCGGAAGGGGAGGGATTCGAACCCCCGAGCCGCTTGCGCGACTGACGGTTTTCAAGACCGTTGCCATCATCCGCTCGGCCACCCTTCCAATAATTAAATTCCAAATTCAAACCCAATTTAATCGGGTTTAAAGCAATAATAACCAAACAAAGCTTAGATTTAAAACGGATCGATTAAAGATTAAGGAATTTTTCTTCTTTTCTTTAATCATTAATCGTTCCGCCAACCGAAATCTGGCTCTACCGGACGAAAGGTGTCCCCCTTCACATAAAGTTTTGGGGACATCCCACATAGCCTTCGGCGACGTGGGATGGCGCCCCTGGAGGGATTCGAACCCCCGACCTTGACGTTAGAACCGTCCTGCTCTGATCCACTGAGCTACAGGGGCCCAACTTCGCTAAAGCTACGATGGGCAGGCCCAACTTCGCTTAAGATACGATGGACAGGCCCAACTTCGCTCGTCAACCCACGAGCTTCGATGGACATGAAGTCGCTACCGATCAATTTTATCAAAGATGGGCTTTAATTTCAAACTTAACTGGCTAAAAATGGGGTTTAGTTCTTAACCGGAACTTGAGATAGGGCAATTTTAAGCACTTCATCCATTGATTCCACAAAAACAAATTTAATATCCTTTTTTGTTTTTTCAGGAATCTCTTCAAGGTCTTTCTCGTTTTTCTTTGGTAAGAGTAAAGTCGTCAGGCCAGCCCGATGGGCGGCAAGGACCTTTTCTTTCACCCCGCCAATCTCTAAAACCTTCCCGCGTAAGGTTATCTCTCCGGTCATTCCCACTTCCCGGCGGATGGGAACTTTGGCAATCGCCGAAATTAGCGCGGTCGCCATGGTAATCCCGGCTGAGGGGCCGTCTTTGGGAATCGCCCCCGAAGGAACGTGAACATGAATGTCTCTTTCGCTATAGAAATTTTCCGGAACTTGCCAATCCGCCACCTTAGAACGAGCGTAGGAAAGAGCGGCCGTCGCTGATTCTTTCATCACGTCACCTAAGTGCCCAGTCAAGATCAGATTTCCTTTCCCCGGCATCAAAGTCGCCTCTACCGACAAAACTTCTCCGCCGCTTTCCGTCCAGGCCAAACCAGCCGCCACGCCCGCCTCGTCTTTCTTTTCAATCGCCCACGCCTCAAATTTCGCCGGGCCAAGATATTTCTTCAAGTCAGCCTTGCCAATTTCTGACGCTCGTTCCTTACCTTCGGCAATTTCTTTGGCCACCTTCCGGCAAATCGCGGCTACTTCTCTCTCTAAGTTTCGAACCCCCGCTTCTCGAGTGTAATGGGTAATAATCGCTTTTAGGACCTCTTGACTGATCTTAATCTGCTTTTCCTTCAAGCCGTGCGCCTCAATTTGTTTTGGCAACAAATAATCTTTGGCGATATATAGTTTCTCTTCCTCAGTGTAGCCAGGGAAAGAAATTACTTCCATTCGATCCCGCAAGGGGGCCGGAATAGTGTCAAGCATATTCGCGGTGGTAATGAACATCACGTCCGACAAATCGAAAGGAACCTCTAAGTAATGGTCGGAAAAAGCGTTATTCTGTTCCGGATCCAGCGCTTCGAGCAGAGCGGATGAAGGATCGCCTCGAAAATCAATCCCGACCTTATCGATTTCATCAAGCATAAAAACCGGATTTTTCGTTCCCGCGTTTTTGATTCCTTGAATAATTCTTCCTGGTAAGGCCCCAACGTAGGTTCGCCGGTGGCCCCGAATCTCCGCTTCGTCACGAATTCCGCCTAAAGACATCCGAACAAAACTTCGCCCTAAGGCTTTGGCGATAGATTTCCCAAGAGAGGTTTTACCCACTCCCGGCGGTCCGGCAAAACAAATGATCTGACCTCGGCTTTTACCGGCTAATTTTTGGACCGCCAAATACTCCAAGATTCTCTCTTTCACTTTGTTCAACCCGTAATGATCATTATTTAAAATCTTCTCTGCCCCCTTGATATTAATCTCCGAATTTGAACTCTTTGACCAAGGTAGGGCAACAAGCCAGTCAAGATATGACCGAATATAGGAAACTTCCGGGCTAAAGGGAGGCATTCTTTTGAGTCGACTTAATTCTTTATAAGCCCTTTCTTCCACATCTTTAGGCATCTTGGCCGACTTAATCAGTTTTTCCAAATCGCTAAATTCTTCTCTTTCTTCCTTAATGCCTAGCTCTTTTTCGATGGTCTTGAGTTGCTCTCTTAAGAAAGCCTCTTTGGCCATTTTTCCAATTTCTTCCGAAGTTTTTTCCTGAATTTGGCGCGCCGCCTGAAGGATAGAAATTTCCCGAGCTAAAAACTCACTAATTCTGTTTAGCCTGGTTCGAAAATCTAAAGCTTCGAGAAGTTGTTGTTTTTCGGCCGTCTTAAGATCGAGGTTAAAGGTAATCACGTCAATTGTTCTCGTCGGATCAGTCAAATCAAAAATCGCCGGAGCGGTTTCCACCGTCACCGCTTTTCCTAAAGCAATACATTGCTTAAACTGCTCTACCACCGTTCGAAGCAGGGTATCGGTCTCCGGATCTGGAATGTAGGTTTCCGATATTTCTTCCACCTCCGCTTTGAAAAAGGGTTCTTCCTTGACGAACTTAAGAATCTGAGCTCTTTTTTCTCCCGAGACTAAAATATTGATCACGTCATCCGGCAAGCGGTGAACCTGAGTCACACTCGCGATGGTCCCCACGAGATATAAATCCTCCGGAGAAGGGGTGTCAATGCTTTCAACCGTCTGGGTCACTAAAAGCACCTTTCGATCTTTCACTAAGGCGTCCTCTAAAGCCTTCACCGATTTGCTTCGCTTGATGGAAATCGGCACAACCGCGTTAGGAAAGATCACTAATTCTCTGATCGGAATCAAGGGAATCTGAAATTTAGCCATAAATCCTTTCTTAGACTTTAGTTTAGTCAGATACATTATCCTACATTTTTCTGTCTCAAACCAGTCCTTAAAAACAATTTTAATTACACACTTATTTTAGCACACAATTCAATAGAGTGCCAACAACTAATTTACAAATTGCTAATTATCCTCGGGTGTGGTAAAATTTGCCTAAGTTTTGCGGGAGTAACTCAGCTGGTAGAGTACTTGCCTTCCAAGCAAGTTGTCGCGGGTTCGAGCCCCGTCTCCCGCTCCAGGAGTCTAACTCCTTTTGGAGTTAGACGACGAAGGGAAGTCTGGCTTCCAACTTTTACCTAACTATATTTTTAAAAACCTGAAATGCCGGTTTTTCCTTGTGATTAGTTGATTTCCCTTCCAATAACCCAGTGTAACTAAACTTATCGTCGGGTACGTCTGTATCATAAAACTGAAAATAAAAAACTTTTTGAACATATGGATATTTTGCTAACTCTTCGTAAGCTTTCCTTAATCTGTCTGACTGCTCATCTTTTGTCAGACAAAAAGGGTCATTTTCATCCAAACAGGTACTAAAACCTACTTCTGTGACCCAAATAGGTTTATCATCACCATTTTCCAGCATAATTTGGCGTAAGTTTTCAAGCCTGTCAAAATTGCCGTACAGATGGACGGAAAGTACGTCAAAATATCCTTTGGCTCCACTTTGGTACATCTGTTTCAGAAAATCTTCTGGTGAAATATTGGTCTCGGTATACTTTCTGCCGCACAGGTGAGTCGCGTCGATCTCTACACTGCCTGTAGGCTGATCTCCCAACGCTCCTCCGATAACCAAAGCATCCGGATTTACCTTTTTAACTGCCTTATGAGCGGCTTTTAACAATTGTGAGTACTTCAGCGGATCGGGCACAGGTGGATTAAAAGCATAAAGGTTAGGCTCATTCCAGATCTCCCAGCTGGTGATGTTTTTATATCGGCTGGCCATCTCTTCAGTATATTTCCCAAAGTTCTCCGGATCCTTTGGTAAATACCACCAGTGGTTCGGCTCCCCACACTTCCAATCGTCCTTTGATTTTCCGTTCGCCCAAGGAGGTGAAGAATTCAAGATACCTAAAACGTTAAAACCTGCCTTTTCGACCACCTCTTCTACATAAAAGTCCGGAAAAGAGTAACTCAGGGTTAAGCCACCGCCATCACTTTTGCCCGTATCAATATCAGCCCAACTAAAATCAGTCCTTATCCAGTTAACTCCAGCTTCCCTCGCTTTTTTTAAAACTTTTTGGAAGTCTTCGTCTCCTCTAAGTAAACGGGCATTTATACCTTTATAGTTGCTTTGGACAGCCGGAATAGGCTCTTGCGTTTTCCCGAAAAAAAATGTCAGTAAAAAGAAGCTAACTACTATAACCCCGATAATAGTCAGACTAACTTTCATTTTTTTAATTTTGATCAAACCACTAAGTCTTTTCACTGGTCTGAGTATACAGTTTTCAAGGGAATCCAGCAAGGCCAAGCAAAGACCTGATTAGTCAGCTTTTTATTTCCCTTACCTTTTCTTGCTGGGTCTCCAATAGTTTGCTAAAATTATTGAAACTTGATCAAAAAGAAAGACACAATTTTATGGAGTTAATAAGAGAAATTAGCGAAAAGGACATTAACCCGTCTTATATTCAAAGAAATAACATTCGGTATAAGCTACGAAAGGCCGCCAGGGCCGTTTTGCTAAATCAAGGAAAAATTGCCTTACTTTGGGTAACTAACGAAAACTATCACAAACTCCCGGGCGGTGGGGTAGAGGAGAACGAAAATATCAAAGATACCCTTCATAGAGAGCTGGGGGAAGAAGCCGGATGCGAAATCGATATTGTGCGTCAGCTGGGGTTAACCATCGAATATCGAGACCAAATAAACCAGTTACAAATTTCTTATGTCTATCTTACAAAGGTGTTTGGTGAACCTAATCAACCAGTCTTTACTAAAGATGAGAAAGAAGCTGGTTTTACATTGAAGTGGGTAGCTCTAAATGAAGTTGAAAGTTTGATGAGCAAGGATAACCCAACCGGTTATGTAGACAAGTTTATTAGCTTCCGGGACAAGGAAATACTAAGATTTTATCAAAAATCTTTTGGCAAAGCCTAAGATTTAAAGAAAAACTTAGTTTTAACACCATAAATATTAGAAGTATTTTCTAAGTAAGCTTTTGTAATGGATAAAGGACAACAAAGAACTAAAGTTGCATACGAAGATCCCGAAATCGTGGAAGGCTACATTCAGAGAAATTCCCTTCAGCCTAAACAAGCTAGTCTTCTTTTCGAATTTGCCAAAACTATTAAGGGGCGAAGAGTGCTAGACCTGGGGTGTGGACCGGGCCACGATTCCTACTTATTTGCAGATTTAGGATTTGAAGTAACAGGATTTGACTATTCCAGTGAAATGATTCGACGAGCAAAAAGTTTTCGGCAAGCCGAAGTCCAACCCTTCTTTATCACCGGGGACATGCGATACTTAAGGAACTATTTTACTGAAAACAAATTCGATGCAATTTGGGCCTCCGCCTCCTTGTTACACATTAGAAAGGAAGACATTTCCCAAGTACTGGCCACTATGTCCCAAATCGCCAAAAGCAACTGCCGAATTTACATTAGTTTAAAGGAAGGGTCTGGAACTCGGCTAGTGAAAGAGGATAAACTTGGAAAACCCATGCAAAGAGAATTTACATTTTGGACAAAAGAAAGCTTTTTAAAGGAGGTTTCTCCTTACCAGTGGGTTTTGGATAATTTCATGTCCCAAGAAGGCTCTCTATTTATAGGTAAGCCTACTAAGTGGCTGATCTTTTTCTTTACCCTAAACAATTAAAATGACAAAAGAATTATTAAGCGAACAAATCCAAAAGATAGTCTCCCGAAAGATATGCGAACAAGAGGTCGCCGGAAGATTCATGCAAAGACTAGAGGAAGGGAAGCCGACAAGAGACGAAAACCCAGAAACTCATTTTTGCGTCTATTTCGCCGCCTTTAGCCCCACCCATCAAGAATTCTTTATCGGCCATCACAAAAAGTCAGGCCTGTGGCTCTTTAATGGAGGGCACATGGATAAAGGCGAAACTCCTCAAGAAACCCTTGAAAGGGAAATCGGTGAAGAGTGGGGGCTGGAAATGAAAGCTGAAAAAATTGGCAACCCGTCTCTGCTTACCGTCACCCCAATAGCCCACAAACCCATCCAGCAGTCATGCAAAGAACATTACGACATCTGGTATTTCGTTCCCGTGGTTAAGGATAATTTTTACCCGGATCAAGAGAAATTAGAAAAAGAATTTTTCGAAACAAGGTGGTTAAACCCAGATCAAGCAAAGCAATTGATAATTGATCCCAACACTCTTTACGCCTTAAAGATGCTGGAGAAACATTTTTAGTTTCGTTCTTTTCATTTGGGTCCTCAGTTCTTACTACCAGGTAGATAAAAAGAGTATCTCAAAGATGATTAGTGCGTTAATCAACGTTGATTCAATCAAATGCAATAAAACTCTCCTAGATAAGTCCCTTTCAACTTGGCAAAGACACAACGTCTCGTTTATTGACGCTTATCTTGCGGCTATAGCTGAATTAGAAAACTTAACTCTTTATTCTTATGATCAAAAGTTCGATCAGATAAAAACTGCGGTTCGGAAGGAACCCTAAAAATCATTCAACAAGAAAAAATGAACAAAAATTCAAAGAAAATAATAAATAATAAAAACATTGAGTTCATCACCGAGAATCTCATTGATCTTCAACGGGCTTACGCGGGAGTTTCCAGATTAATCATCACGGAAGAAAGGTATCATAAACTGATAAAATCAGGCTTAATCAAAGAGTACGACGATGGGCTCGAATCAATCAGAGAACCCCTCATTGAGCATGTCGGACACTTGCCCATTATCGCTTCCTACCTTCATCCCCTTATCGAGCATAGCAGTGAAGTGGACCTCGGAAGAGCCTTGATCATGCTCTCGGTCCACGACATTGGGGAAACTAAAGTCGGCGACGTTTTGACTTTTAGCAAGATTGCTGCCCAGGTGGATTTAGAAACCGAAGTGGCAAGATCCCTGTTAACGGATCCTTTATACGAGTATTTTGAAGAGATGGAAAGAGAAGAAACTCTTGATGCCAAGTTTGCCAAGGCCGTGGATTCACTTGCCCCTCTCCTGCATGAAGTCACTCTATTCGAAACCACGTCTGGAAAACATAAACACCATCACCTTGATGCCACTATGATCATTAATAATAAAAAGTCTCATTTGGAATGGGACAATGTTTTGATTGAAATCTTTGAGCATTTGATTGAAAAGTATAAACGGTGGTAAATTCAGGTAAAATTTGGTAAAATATAGCCGCTTAATTCTGCAGGCGCCCGTAGCTCAGCGGATTAGAGTGTATGGCTTCGGACCATAAGGTCGGGGGTTCGAATCCCTCCGGGCGCGCCATCGGTGTTTCAAAAAAGAAAACCGCCCAACTAGTAGCTGAGCGGTTTGTTGACGTCCGGGCGGCTGTTAAACGTTTCGTTCACCCTCCGGGAAGAAACGACGTACTTGATCGAGACCGATATCGCCAGCTTTGGCCTCCCTTAAAAGCGTATCGAAAAAGTCGCCGACATCCTCACCAAACCTCATTGGATCAAAGTTGTCTCTTTCTTCCCTTCGGGCTTGGTGGTTTGCTGGTACGATGCCCCAATCCTTGGGCATTTCGTCGCCAATGTCCAGCCCGGGACAATCCGGCTTCTCGATGAAAAAGTACTGGCCGCTTATCTCGCGCACCAGCCCGCCCCCTTGCGTCGCGTAAACCGGATATTCGTAATTTCTCATGATCTCCCCTCCACTTGATCTAGTTATCACGCTGTTCAGATTATAGCACGCTATAGGCTGAAAGTCAAACCCAAACTGTCGACCGCCTCAAACATTAGTCAGTTAAGTACCAGGCTCCCAGTCTTGATTTTTTCTTCAATTTATTGTAACTTACATCTGTTCGTCAAGCGTCAGCTTGACTAAATCTGTCCTTAAATCGGGAAAGGAGATAACTGATCATGGATCCGCACGAACCAAAGAAGCTCAAGGATCTCCTGAAACAGGACCTTAAGGGCTGGCAAATCAGATACGCTTATCTTCTTGAGATCAATCACGGGTTAATGGGGTGCTTTCCCGCTCTGATCGCGGAAACTGGGGAAGAAGTGATCGTCTTGGAAAGACCTTTTCTAGAATCGGTTTGGAAAAGATTGGAAGCCCGGCCGGCCAAGGTCACCAGTCTTTTGGTAGTCGTTCATCCGGAAAGCGGCGTGGCCTTTAATCTGGACAGTTATGAAGGAGAACAAACTGGCCCATTGCGGATCATCCCTAAAGCGGAAATCGAAAGGCTTTGCCGGTTAGACAATCCCTTCCGTTGGAAACCCGGTACAATCGGAGGATCGAGATACGCCCATCCGCCCGACTTTAATCCCTAGAAACCACCAGGCTTAATCTGTCCATAACCGGGCCTAAGCAAAATCCAACTGCTTAGGCCCCTTTTCTTGAAAAATGAGCCTAAATAAGATATGATAAAGGCATCAACTCGCTTTACTTGGGTTTGAGGGAAAACATGAAGGCCGTAGCTTAACTCTTACTTAATTAAAGTTAGTGGTAGAGCACAGAGTTATGCAGAAATTTGTACTTTTACATCAGTTATGTTAGAATAAAGTTACAGTCATGCCATATATTGCCTGTACTATTTGTTCGAAAGAATTTTATATTAAACCAAGCCACCAAAGAAAAGGTTGGGGAAAGTACTGCTCAGTAAGTTGTCGGTCCAAATCCCAGTTTAAAGGTCGTTTGGTAAGTTGTTTCATTTGTGGAAAAAAGGTCTATCGTTCACCCAAGGCCTTAGCTCACTCAAAAAGCAACAAATATTTCTGTACTAAATCCTGTCAAACCTTGTGGAGAAATCAGGAGTATGTTAACGAAAAAAATTACAACTGGAAAAACGGCGAGCATGCCTACCGGAACATATTAAAAAGAGCTGGTAAGAACCCCATATGCTTCATCTGCAAAATCACTGACGAAAGGGTCTTGGTTGCTCATCACAAAAATCACGTAAGAACTGATAATCAAGCGTCAAACTTAGTTTGGTTATGTCGGAACTGTCATTATTTAGTTCACCAGGATAAACAGCTAGATAAAATAGTCATGGAGGCGTTGGTGTAATGGTAGCACAATAGGTTGTGGTCCTGTTAGCGGGGGTTCGATTCCCCTACGTCTCCCCATATTAGTTAAAGTCGCTGCCTATGAAAAAAGTCTTTTTTACCAAGGTTCTTAGTCTCTTTAGTTTTCGAAATGTCACTTTCCTCGTGATCTTAATCCTTTTCTCCGTTTCCAGCTACTACCTTTGGAATAATAAAGTCCAACTTGAATCTCAGGTAAACTCTTTAAACTCCAGCTATCAGCAACTCCAGAAAAACTACCAACAATCCCTGGATCAAGACCAAATCTACCAACTGGAAAAAATCAAACTTGAGGAGTCCAAACGCCAAGTTGAAGAGGAGTATGAAAAATTAAAATCTGACGCCAGCAAAGAAAAACTGGCCAAAATCGAAGAGATCTTCCAGCTCTACCAAAGTGCTATTTCCAAGATTGACCGAAACAATAAAGTCAAGGTTGATAATACTGAGGTCACTGGGCAACTCAATGATTGGGGACAAAAGTTTCTCAAGCAGGACTTTGGCTCCCTGAAAGAGACTATTACCCAGGCTAACACTAATCTAGACAAAAAGTATCAGGAGTACTTGGCTTCCCTCCCGCCTCCGGAACCGCCAAAACCAGCCCCCGCTCCAGCCGCCGGCTACAGCTACCAATCTGTCTCGACAAGCCGAGGAAATTATAACGTTCATCTGATCAAGATGTCTCTTTCAGAGGTTAGAGTCAAAACCATCACCGCTAACGAAAGCGATTGCACGAATAACTGCCCGGCCAAACCTCTGGCTGATTACGTCAAGGAAAACGGGGCTTACGCCGGAATCAACGGGACATATTTTTGTCCGCCGGACTACTCCGCTTGCAGCGGAAAAACCAATTCCTATGATTTCACCATCTTTAATTCCAACTTGGGAAAGTGGATTAACGCCCATAATCTAAACTGGAACAGCCCGGGGTTGGCGACCTTTAACGGTAGCGAAGCGCATTTTTACGCCAAAACAACCGATTACACCGGAAACACCGTCACCGCGGCAATTTCCAACTACTTTGGCCTCCTTTCGAACAATAATGTCGTGGTTAGCGAATCTGTTTTGACTTCCGCCCAAAAAGTCAAGGGGACCCGCGGGGCCCTCGGCACTGACGGAACTAATGTTTATCTTGCCACCATCTCCAATGCCACGGTCATCGATGCCGCTTACGTCATGCAGGCGCTGGGAGCAAAAGACGCCCTAAACCTGGATGGGGGAGGCTCATCGGCGATGTATATTGGCGGTTCCTACAAAGTCGGTCCCGGCCGACTTCTTCCCAACGCCATTGTTTTAGTTAAGTAAGTCTTGCTAACCAGGCAAGGAAAATAGTAAAATTAGACTTGATGTATTACACTACCTCGCCCAGATTTAACCTCGTCAGCGTTATCAAAACATTTTTAATTGTCACGACTCTCGTGGGCATCCCTATTTTCATCACCCATCTTTACAACAAGAGCATCGAGCTGGAACACGCTACCAAAAATATTTCCAAAAGCTATGAGCAACTTGAATACGATTACATGGCTATCCTGGAAACAGAGCACCTAAAAAGTTTAGAAAACATCAAATTAGCCGAAACTAAACAAAGGTTAGAAGAAGATTACCAAAACTTAAAATCTCAGGTTAGTTCCGGCAATCAAGAGAAAATCGACTCCGTCCACAAACTCTACAAAGAAGTGCTGGAAAAATTAGAAAGAAACAATAAAGTCAAAATTGACACTAAAGCCGTGAGCGATCAAGTTACCGACTGGGGCGTCAAATTCTTAAACCAAGATTACGATAACCTTCAGCAATCACTTGCCCTAGCCAAAGAAAATCTCGATAAAAAACACCAAGAATACTTAGACTCCCTGCCAAAACCCAAACCCAAGTCCGAGCCCATCCCTGCCCCAGGCTATAATTATCAAACCGTCAGTAACAGCCGGGGACACTTTGGCGTTCATCTAGTGAAGATGCCTTTAAGTGAGGTAGCCATTAGAACCACCGCCGCCAACGAAAACGACTGCGCAAACGATTGCCCAGCCAAACCTCTGGCTGATTACGTCAAGGAAAACGGGGCTTACGCCGGAATCAACGGGACATATTTTTGTCCGCCGGACTATTCTTCCTGCAACGGCAAAACTAATTCCTACGATTTTGCTTTTTTCAACTCCAATAAAGGAAATGGTTAAATACCCAAGCTCTGCCTTGGCAAAGCGTCGGAATGGCCACCTTTCACGGCCAAGACGTTCGCTTCTACGCCAAAGGATCCGACTACAAAGGGGATAAGGTCACCGCCGCTATCTCCAACTACATGAGCCTACTAAGCAATGGCGAAGTTCTGATTGGGGAAGAAAGCCTAACTTCCGCCCAAAAAGTCAAAGCGGTCCGAGGGGCTATCGGTACAGACGGAACCCATATCTATTTAGCGATTATTTCCGGAGCCTCCGTCCTTGACACCGCTTACGTGATGCAAACCCTTGGGGCTAAAGAGGCCCTTAACCTTGACGGCGGTGGTTCGGCAGCTCTCTACGTCAACGGCTCATACCGGGTTGGCCCCGGCCGAGTGCTTCCTAACGCGATCGTTTTAGTCAAAATCTAGACACCTGGTTTCATCACTCTTCTCCCGCATTATCCGATCAATAACGCCTCTGATCCACCTGCCCCTTTTCGGTCTCAAAATACTCCTTGTCGTTGCGAGGATTCGGCAAAGCTACGTACCGAAATGGTACTGTAGCAAAGCCGGAGACGAAGCAATCTCAAGCGGTTTGCGATTGCCGCGCTCTCCGCCAGTTGGTGGGTCGCTCGCAATGACAGAAGCTGCATTAGTTTCAAATTCAGTAAGTGCAAGTGAGTCAGCTAAACGCCTAATTTTTCAATGTTTTACTAGACAAGTTAGCTTTTGTTTGAGATAATCAACACAAGCCATGCCAAGATTGGTCTTAGTTGCTGTTATTGTTATTTCTTTGATTACTCTTGCTGCCGCAATCTACTTTGGGGCCTTTAATCCTTCCTATCTTTCTCAAGCTTCCGCTCAAACTAACCCTCAAACTTACTATGTATCACCCACCGGATCCGATACCAACTCCGGTACCTCAGAAACCTCACCTCTTGCCACCTTTAATAAAGTCTGGACAGTTATTAAGCCCGGGGACACTTTGATCTTGCTTGACGGGGTTTACTATCAGCAATTCAGGCCAACAGTAGCAGGAACTGCCCAAGCCCCGATTACCATTAAAGCTAAAAATGACGGTAAAGCCACTATTGACGCTGAGTTTAAATATAACGCTTTTGTTTTCCCAACTGATCACACCTTTCCCAGCCCTGATGCTTACTATGTTATTGAAGGGATAAATGCCCGAAATGGTATGTACGCCACCTTTGAGATTCAAAAAAGCCATGTTACCCTAAGACGAATTCATGCATATAACACAGCGGAAGACTGGGATGTCGTTCAGGCCGGAGGAACCGGGTTTGAAGCTCAGCATCCTATCCATGTTAGTAGAGGCTCAAACATCCTCATAGAAGATTGTATTACCTCAGGATCAGGGAGTAAGATGCTTAAGGTTATTCGAGCGCAAAATGTAACCGTCAGAAGATGCATTACGGACTGGCGCTGGATGGAAGCCCACACGGATCATAACCTTTGGCCCTGGAGCGGAGGATTAAATGTTTACCACACTTACCAGGATACCTTTGAAAACATTATCTCAGTCAGAAATATCGCTTCTCAGTATGGAATAAACTTTCATGGGGTGGAAAGAGATGATCACCCGGATCCAGTTGATGGAAATAAGTATCTTGGTTCTGTTATCATTGGCACCGGTTATACTCCGGATGGGCAGTTATATGATTGGGGTCCTATCCGGCCTCAACCAAATACCGCCAATCAGTTGGATAACACTTTTGATTTTACAGGTTGGGGAGGGATGCGTCCAGGATTTGCTATTGGTGACGGGATTAAAGACACTCTTTGGCAGGACATCTTAGTTTACGGTAATGCCGGGTTAGCTTTTGACCGATCCGACAGAACTACTATTTCTACTAATAACCGGATCGTTAACGCTACCTTTGTCAACAACGGTTTGGCGGCAAACACTTATAACGGCGGAGTAGGCAGTGAAGTGGATTTTCGGGATTGGGGAGCGGATATGAGCATTACTGGTTCCTTTATTGAAGGAGACTCCAATCACACCGGTCCGGGAGCCGATATCCGGTATAAATACGTTGACGGGGTCAAAACTAATGAAAGTTTATGGCCTTGGCCATTGGAGCAAAGAGTCAGAGATGAGCTGGGTTATTCCGTAACCAACATGGTAGCAGAGGTCACGGAGGATTTATATAACAAAGGCCACCTGTCGTATAAAGTTGATCGGGTGGCGGATATCCCAAGGCCGGTTTTGGGCACTGATAAAACTTATTTGCCTTTTGTCAAAACCACCATTGGAAGCTCTTCTGTTCAGACTTTAACCGTCAGAAATTCCGGAGACGGGGATTTAATCGTCAGTAACATTAAAATTACCAATGATTTTAAACCTGAGGCTTTTTCTCTGGCCACCACCGGCACTTGTCCCACTGCTTATCCTTTCACCATTTCGGCCAACTCCTCATGCACTATCGATGTTTTATTCTCTCCTTCAAGTTTGATTTTTTATCCCGGCAGGATTAAGATCTTTCCCGGAAACTTAGGAGCAGTAGGGCATCCTCATATTGTTTCTGTCTTAGGGGTAGGCCATCCCACAACTTCCACAGTTACCTTGCCGGGAAGGGTAGAGGCAGAATATTACACTAATGGTTATGACACTACTGCCAATGTTATCAGAACCAACTTACCCGGTTTTGATCAAGGGGTTGATGTCCGGGCCACCATAGATTCTGGTAATTACGGCCTTAAAGTAGGCATTACCAGCACCGGGGAATGGCTGGAATATCCGGTTTCAGTGTCCCAGTCCGGTCCCTACATAATAGTTGCCAGGACTTCTTCCACCGATACCACCCGCAGCAAACAGTTTAAAGTTTTACTTGACGGCCAGGTTATTGCCACCTTTAACCCTCCTTACACTGGAGGCTGGAATACCTTTACCGATACAACTTTAAATAATATCAGCCTTCCCAGCGGCAGTCACACCTTAAGGATCTCTTTTGACAGCGGCTACTTTGATCTTAATTATCTTGACTTTCTCTCGGAGACTCCTCCCTCGGCTGATTTAAATAACGATAATTTAGTAAACAGCACTGACGCGGCGATTCTTTTTAACAATTGGTTTAATCCCGCGACTTCCTCGGCTGATATTTATTCAGATACTAAAGTTAATGGCCTAGATTTTAGTTACCTGAAAAGAGACTGGAAACCATGAAAGTAAAAGAAAGAAAGTTAATCTTTCTAATTAAATCATTTAACCTAAAGAAAATCTTTGTGTTGATAGTGGTATTAACCATAACCTTAACGATAACTTACGTTTTAAGATCAAAAAGTAACACCTCTCTTGAAGTTTCCCCTCCCGTTTTAGCTCAGACCTCTCCTAATGATTGGCCCCAAGTCCAAAAAGATCCTCAACACACTGGATTCTCTTCTGAAACTTTAGGGACTAATTTCCAAGTAGCCTGGACTTATCCTTTCCAACCAGACAGAGTTCATCCTCAAGTCCAAGCGATAATTTACAGAGGTAAAGTATTTATTGGAACTGAAGGAGCAAATGGACAAAAACCAAGACTAATTGCCATCAGTGCCGGTTCAGGAACAGGAGCAGGACAAAAGGTTTGGGAATATGAAGCAGGAGGACCAATCTTAAATTCTGCGGCAGCAGATAACGGCATGGTTTACTTTGCCTCCTTAGATGGGGCTGTTTATGCCATAGACTCTGATACAGGTACTCAGGTTTGGAAGAACCAACTCATGCAATTCTTGGGTTTTTCCTCAGCTCCGATTTTGGCGGAAAATAAGATATTTATTGGGGGGCAGGATGGTAGGTTTTATGCTTTGGATACTAACAATGGAAATACTCTCTGGTCTTATGACACCGGCTCTCCGATTTTAATGACTGCTGCTTATAATCAAAATAAAGTTTATTTTGGAGCTCAGAATATGTATGTTTATGCCCTTGACACTGCAAGTGGATCACTTGTTTGGAAAAGCCAAAAGATATTAGGTGGTTCATTTAAGGAATATTGGCCAGTTATTCACCAAGGAAATGTTATTATTCGGCCGATGTCCAGAACCTGGATGCCGGGAGTTGAACCGGGCTCGCCCTTCCAATGGGGGTTAAACAGCTCAAACTGGGATTGGCTATCCCAGTGGGGATCAACAATTTCAGCCGGAAATGCAAGCCAAGTGCCAGATATAATGAGTGCCCAAGACACAGTAATAAGTAACTATCAAGCTAATCCGAATAACTACACTAAGAGTTTATACATCTTAGATGAGAGTACTGGAGGGGAAGCTATGGTTGTACCTCATTCTTCAGATCAAACGATGGATGGTCAAACTACTCCCCCTTGTGTAGATCGGGATGGAAACCTGGTTATGCCCTTAATGTTTATTGCTAGCGGTTGGGGAAGATTAAGCTTAACTCAACAAAGATTTATTGACATTTTATATGATGGAACTGACTATCGAGGTCAGCCTGTTTCCAGTACTACAGTTTCTAATCAAGTGGCCGGATTTGGCAACGGAGATGAAAATATGCAGGTTAGTTGTACTGCAAATATGGTCCTCGGTTTCCATATTCAGGAAGAGAATGCAAATTACACAGGATACTTTAACTTGGACACCAGACGTTGGACTCGGGTAAGTGCTGGTCATCTAAACAAAGAGATGAGTCACAATACTCAGGGTGGGGGAGGCAACCCGCCCTCTGTTTCAAACGGGATGGTATACCATGTTAGCTGGCACAATTTAATTGCTAGAAAGACAAACTAAAATGAAAGATGAAATTAAGATCCAAAAATCAAGAATTAGAAAAGGTTATTTTATTACACTATTTCTGATTCCTTTGTTCATTGTTTTCTACTCGCTATTAACTTCTCCGGTTCAAGCTCAAGTAGTTGATACTACAATTTGGCAAGAAAAAGCTACTGGTTTAAGCACAACAAGTAACACCGACCAAAAAACAGCTGGATTAATGATCACCGTTAAAGCTTCCAGCGTCCCGACTCTTAATCTACAAGGAGGAGTGTTTGAGTCACTCAACAGGGTGGCTGGCCCGGTGGGAATAGAATTAGGAGAGGTAAAAGTCTCTGGTACTACTCCCATCCTGATTTCACAATTAGTCGACTGGGCTCACAATGAAATGACTTTTTCAGAAAACATAAAGCTTTGGGTAAGTAGAATGTCTCCTGCAGTGCTTATTCAAAGCCAAAACTCAAGCTTAACAATTTTCTCTGGTAATGTGGGAGGAGTGGTGGTAAGTCCCAGTCAATGGCCGCCTTATCCTCTGGAAATTAACAACCGTACGCCATCTCCATCTTACCCGAAGTGGGTAGCTTATTCCTCAGGTGGTAATATTCAGGTGAGACAGCTATCTTCTGCAAATATTGTTTTACCTGCTCTTGATAACAATTGGCTATTATTTTGGTATGGCAGTAATTCACATTTTGCTGAAACCAAAGTGCCTATTTCTTTCTCTGATGGAGGATTATCCAGTGTTATTCCTCACAGTGATGCTTACTTGGCTGATGCCCCCATGTTGTTAAAATTTGAAAACAATCCTACTTCTATTATCCAGTCTCCAGAAGGAGGAATAGATTTAACCTTTAGTACTAACAGTGGCTATACTTCCATACTTCCTTTATATGGCAGAGAACACTTAAGAGCCTCAGATACAGAAGGGTGGGGAAGTAGTGGGACACTACCACAAGAAGTTATTCAAAAGATTAACTTTTGGACAGACAGACTTTGTTCTTATCCTACCCAAGTTTCAGAAACTTACTCTTATGATCCAAATACTGATACTTCCACCATTACCGAAAATATTACCTTCCTGCCTGTGTGTTCCTCTGGTTCAACAGGCACACCTTTTTCTATACTGCCTCCGATGATGGCTTTAACTATGACAACTCCTGATCAGCAGGGTAATACCAATCCCTTAAATATCCAAATCAGTGGTGGAACACCAATAAATGCCAATTATCCGACAGAATTTGGACCTCTCCTTGGTTTGGATAATGCTAATAGCTATTCTTGGTCAATTGCTGGTCTAAAGAAATACTCCGATAGTAAACGTACTTTAACTAACTTAGGCTCTATCCCCAGTGAAGTTCTTCAAAAGCTATCTTCGGAAGTAGATAAGATAGTGCAGGCAGGACACTACCAACCATGGATGTTTGTTGACCGATTACCTCATTCGCCGATAATCGGTGACGTTTACTTTTCAAACCCCGGAGATATTCTTTACCATTTAACCGAGGTGGTAGAAGTTTTACAGGAACCACTAAAGACTAATTTGATTAATTATCTAAAAAGTGAGCGAAATGTTTACCCTCCTGAAACAGTGTTTAACCTTCCTGTTGACGGTACGTTGCGTGATCATTTTGCTTTTAGGGGCACAGATCCGTCTAATGTACCCAATACTAACTGGTATCAAAGGTGGCAAAACGATCGCAAGCAATTGTTTTATAAAAAAGTTCCTCTTTATAATTTGTATGCCTTATCGAGATACTACCAAGTTACGGGTGAGAACATTCCACCCTCGTTAATTGATCAGGCTTATATGATTTTAAACCAAAATATGGTTGAACAGGACTGGGCCTCATTCACGTGGTTTAAAGGCTTTGGAGAAAAAAGAGTTGCTGTTTGGAATGCTAATCTGCATCTATCAGGATTAATCGGTTATGTTCAGTTAGCTAAGGCTTTGGCTGATATTCCGGCTGAAAATCTAGGAAGAAGTTTACTGGCAAAGGCCTTAGTCTCACGTATATCTATGGCTAAATATCCTCGGTATCTTTACTCTTCCGGATTAACAGTTTTACCTCCTGATCCCGCTTGGCAACCTAAGTACGCATCTAATAACTGGATCGCTTGGGGATATATTTATGATTATAACTGGACAAACTCCTATGATGATCATCTACAAGTCACTTTACAGGATCAGTTTGGCACCTACCTTTACGACAGCACCGGTTACATGGGACCAGGCGGATGGGTTTCATCTGATTGGGGTGCTGAAGGAAATAAACTAGCTGCTTATTCAGATCTAGTCCCAGAAGCTTTTCGAGTTCTAACTGATTATATTAAAACTGATTTTGAGATTTATCTTAAAAACTTTACTGTATATTCTCCTCAATGGTACGTAGCTTTTGCTGAAGCAATTATAG
This sequence comes from Candidatus Woesebacteria bacterium, assembly GCA_020060105.1. Taxonomy (GTDB): domain Bacteria; phylum Patescibacteriota; class Microgenomatia; order Woykebacterales; family 2-01-FULL-43-14; genus JAGVAV01. Next base: position 44,697 of record JAGVAV010000025.1, read on the forward strand.
GTGCAGAACACAACCTAAGCTACCCCACTGATTCCTTCCAGATATTCATGGCTAAAGCTTTTCTGGAGAGAGATAATGCTCAGAATCTCCACAGTTATACATCTATTCCTTGGTTAGAGAGTGGTGATTTCTTTTACATGCATAAATTGGCGGAAACGATTAAGGCTTATCAGGGTTGGAGTTGGGAAGATGAGTTAAAGTCTCCTTCAGATATTAGTGGTGATGGCTCAGTTAGTCTTGAAGACGCCCTCGAATTATTTAATAACTGGTTTAGTTTAAGAAATTCTAACGCCGATATTTTTAAAGATAATCGGGTTAACGGAATTGATTTTAGTTACCTCAAAAGAGACTGGAAACCATGAAAGTGGAAAGTGAAAAGTTAAAATCCGATAAAATCGGATTAAAAGTTAAAAATGATCGGTTTAACTTACAGTTATTAAAAGTCATCGCTTTCTTTCTTTTTATTGTTAGTCTTTCTTACCTTGTCTTTAATTTCAATGATCAAAATCTTAATCTTTCTTCTGAAACTCAAGCTCAAACTCCTGTATCAGGCGCTCCTTATCCTCAATCTTCAGTAATTACAGGGATAACATGGGATAATTCTACCAATGTTATTCGTTTAGCCTCCGGATCTGATAACTGGCCAATAACTTGGGCTGATGATGATAGTCTTTATACAGCTTATGGAGATGGTTGGGGGTTTGATCCAAAATTGCCAACAAAATTAAGTTTAGGATTTGCCAAAGTATCAGGTTTCCCCCCGAGTACATCTGGAACAAATATCCGTTCAGTAGACGAGCAAATTGGTGATGGAGCATCAGGGAAAAAGGCCAGCGGTATGTTAATGATTAACAGAATCTTATATATGTGGGTTAGAAACGCCGATAACAACGGCAATCAATGCCAGCTTGCCTGGTCAACAGATTATGGAATTAATTGGACTTGGAGTAATTGGAAGTTTGCTGAGTTTGGTTATTGTACTTTTATCAACTTTGGAAAAAACTACTCAAATTCTCGTGATAACTACGTTTACTCCGTTACTCCAGATCAACCCAGTGCTTATCGAAACGCAAATAATTTAGCTGCTGATAGGTTTATTTTAATGAGAGTGCCAGTAAATGAAATAACTAATAGGAATGCTTATGAATTCTTTACCGGAGTTGACAATAATGGTAACCCTCTGTGGAGTTTAGATATTTTAAAGAGAGCTAGTGTTTTTAACAATCCAGGTCGGGCTTATCGTTCTGGAATAAGCTACAACGCTGCTTTAGGAAGGTACTTATGGTGGCAGGTTATACCTGATTCTGGAAGTGATCTAAGAGTAAGCGGAGGTTTTGGTGTTTATGATGCTCCAGAGCCATGGGGGCCCTGGACTACAGTATACTATACAGAAAAATGGGATGTTGGCCCGGGAGAAACAGGAAGTTTTCCGACTAAATGGATGAGTTCTGATGGGAAAACATTGTATTTGGTATTTTCTGGTGATGATAATTTTTCAGTTAGAAAAGCAACTTTGTCCACTACAGGCAGCGCCGTTGCTTTATATAATTCCCACTATTTTACCTATAACAACACTCCTGTCATGCTTTTAGGGGACAGCGGTACTCAATCAGTGATGCAAAATGGCAATATTGACTATCAAGACTGGATCAATGAGTTTGAAAGCAAAGGTATTAAGTCAGCTATGGTTTGGGCTTGGGTGGCTCCTAGGCAAAAAGTAGACGGCTCTGTTGTGGAATCAAGATATGGTTATGTCGTGCCAGAGGTAATGCCCTGGCAAAGAACAGGGACGTCAACAGCCACTGACGGTAAACCGACATACAGTCTTTTACAGCTTGATGATAACTACTTTAACCGTCTAATAGGCCTTTGTTCTTATATGCAATCTAAGGGTATGGTTTTGCTGATAACCGTTTGGGACGGGGGAGCCAAGTGGGCTAATGGTTATCATCCTTTCTGGGAGCCAAACGGCGGGCCAATTCCTTCGAGTATCTCCGGCACCGGGACAACTTTTCGAGATGCTTTTTACACGTTTGATGAATACACCAACAGCATCCTAAATGAAATTTACTCTGACACTTGGAGCTGGCAGAAAAAGAATAAATATTTTCAGGAAAAGTTCGCCGACCGGTTGATTTCTGAAATTAACGGCAGTTGCGATAACGTCGTTTACGAAATGACCAATGAAGGAGCTCAAGTAGCAGGCTATGATGATTTCTGGCTTAGTTTCTTCAAGCAAAGAACCAACGCTCTCTTATCTGTTAATGTTGGCTATACAGTAACCAATAGCAATACCAACTCTAATGTGGATTTCCGCAACTGGCACACGCCCACCTTTGATCCAGCCATAATTAATAGCAGCTGGAAGAATTACTTTAGTCAAACTCCTCTCAAACCGGCAATTAACTCTGAATCGGTTCCGGAATTTAGAGCAGGAACCAGCCCTTCTGCTGACGATACTAGAAAATTATTGTGGGCTACAGCTGTAGCCGGAGGCGGGGCTTTTATTCAAGACGATACGGTCTTTACTGACTACGACCCCAATGTTGCAGACTTTGATGGCCGGGAAATGAGAAACTATATGAGTTACATCAACAAATTTTTCAACGAGGGCACCGCTTCCGTCAAAGGCGCAAAACCGAAGTTTTGGGAGATGACGCCTAGTAACAGCCTAGTTACTTCCGGGACAGCTTACGCTCTGGCAAAAAGCGGAGCAGAATATATCAGCTACTTGCCTTCAGGAGGATCGACTACTTTAGATCTTTCAGGGGTAACGGGTAACTTTAACGTTGAATGGTATAATCCAAGAAGTGGTACTTATTCTTCTGCTGGAACTACCATGGGAGGGGCCTCCAAAACCTTTACCTCCCCTGACACTAGCGATTGGGTCTTATACCTAACCTCAACCCCCACCATAGCTCCGGTAACCATTTCCGGTGACCGGTTTTATTCAGGAGGCAGTCCGTACTTTCCGTCAACTAACTTTTTATCCAATGGCGCTACATATAAAGCGACCCATGTCTACTTTTCCGATCAGCTTACAGATACTCAAAGGGCGGAAATGTTAACGGCTTTGAAAAATGAAGGGTATAATTCCATTTTTCTTTACACGATTAATCAAGGAGATTACGGCAGTAGAGTCGTTACCCCTTATGCCAGTGGAATAATCAGCGAGGGAGGAGCCTTTGATGAAACTAAAATCCAAAATTGGAAAACTCAGATGCAGGATATGATTTCTCAAGGATTAAGACCGATTTTGTGGCTTTTCCCTGACGATTCCTCAACTATCCACAACACTTCCACCACCGAGTTGAAACGATATATTCAAAAAATGGTTTCTTCTTTTGATGACTTACCCGTTATGTGGGTTTTGGCTTTAGAGGTTGACGAATACTGGACCAAAACTAAAAGCGATGATTTAGGCTCATATCTAAAATCCATTGCTCAAAATCCGGTCGGTCTGCATCAGCTTTCCGGCAAAACTGATTATATGACTTCAGACTGGGTGGACTTTGGCGCCTACCAGTACGGCTTTGGTAAATCCTGGGACACTATTTACAACGATACCTTAACCAAAAAGAGCAGTCTTGGGAACAAACCTTTCTTGGCCGCCGAGTATGATGTGGACGGGGGGACGCTGGCCCAGCAAAGAGGCTTGGCCGCCGCCTTTGCCAACGCCGCCGGAGCCGGAAACGGAGCCCCGCCTACTTTAGATGAGTTTATGGCTACTTTGCCAGATAACCTGACTCCCAGCCGAAATGGAAGCATCTTAACTCTTGAAGGAAACGGCGTCATCGCCACCGCGGATATGAATACTTTAGAATTTAGTAAAACTGATTTACTCCCAACATCTCCTTCCGATCTTGATGGGGACCGCTTAGTTAGCGCTACTGACGCGGCGATTCTTTTTAACAATTGGTTTACTCCTTCCACTCTTTCGGCTGACATTAATCAAGACAGTAAAGTTAACGGATCAGATTTTAGTTACCTTAAAAGAGATTGGAAACCATGAGAAAATTTAGAATGCCTTCAGATACTGATTGGCTAGACCCCGATTTGAAGTTATTTAACGCCAGAGGTTAGAAAAGTTAGAAAACTAAGAAGCGGATTTTTGGCTAATGTCGGAAAGCAGAACTCCTTCCACAATCAAACCTTTAGGGTGAAGATCCGCCTCTAGTTCTTCCCGAATTTTTTGTTCGACAAAGTGACGATTGGCGCTGATATCTTTATGAAGAAACTGAGAAATGGCCGATCTGATCCGACTTCTGGAAACCGGCCGAACAATCTTGGAAACAAAATCTTCGCCAATGTTTTCCCATAGACTCACCACGCTTTCCCGATTAACTCGAACCAAGAGGGTGCCTTGAACTGTCAAAGGAATATTATCATAAGAAACCGCGGTAATTGGCTCATCGCCTAAAATTTCCTTATTATGGTTAACGTCAAAGCCTTCCCGGATGGTGTATTCCAGTGTTTGAGCGTTGAAGAGCTTAGCCGTCTGCCAGAAAGGAATCTTAAAGTGCAATCCCGGTCCCCAGGTTTTTTTCAAAACCCCGCGACCCCAATCATAAACACAGGCTACATGCCCCGGGGGCACGGAAACAAAAAATCCTCCACCAATTTCATCGACTAAAAAAGAAACAAACAACTTGTCAAACATAACACCTCAAAATCAAGCAAACCTTGGCTTAGCCGCCCTTCGGCCAGCCCCAATGACCATTCTTAAAGCCATGCTAAAAAGAACTGAGACAAATAAGAACAAGGCCTTAGCGCTAGGTAGTACTGTTAAGAGTATAAAGGTAAACAGAGCAAAAAGCAAGGGAAACCATCTCTCGGAAATCGTCTTTCGGGGAAAATCTTTTTTCACCTCATATTCCCAAAGCAGTTCAATAAAAAACAACCCGGCGGCCATTGCGCTTAAGAATATATCAGAATGAGAAAGATCGATCCCGAAAAACAAGGGGTTTATCTGACTAGGGTGGGGGACAAAATCGTAAAGCAAGCCAAAACCTTCTGGTTTAATCCCTTCCTGTAGCACTTGATAAAGCACTACTAAAAAAACAAACTGGGCTAAAACAGCGTAAATTTCGGCGTGAGTGTCGATGTCCCTTCCTCGAAGCAACTCGGTAATCCGGCGGCGACGTTCTGAAGGGTTATATTGATACTCCTCTTCAATTTTTTGAACTTGAGGAGTTAGAGACTCTAAAATCTCATCCGTTCGGAAACCGCGCAAAGAAAAATACAAAAAAGCGATTCGAATAATAATCGCTAAGCCGATAATCGCCCAACCCAAACTCGGACCAGGCGTATAATTATAGGTGAAAATCACCAGGTTATAAATTGGTTTATATAATATTTCCGTCCAGAAAAATTCTAACGGTCCAAACATTTTTCCTTAAACCCTAAGCGATATGGTAACAGATCCTCAAGCAAGATTCAAGAACGTCTTAAAGATTGTCCTCTTGTCTTGACTTTTTTCAGAAACCACGATAAACTCTCTGGCAAAACAAAAAAGGAAGGGAGATAGTCATATGAGATCCAGCGCTTACTTCTCGTTTTTTGTCGCAATTGTAATCCTTCTGATCACCCAATTCAAGCTAAAGGAGGAGGATCAAGTCCTCGGCCTGCTTTTCGGCCTTGGATTCGTTGCATTAGGGGCTGTACTTTTAATAAAGAAACCCCAAATTGAAACGGAAGGCGAATTCGTGCTTGTTATCCAACCCGAAGTCGACCGGTCTATCTTAGCGGAAATTTTAAGAACTGCCGCTAAAAAGGTCGAAGACGGCAACAGAGTTATTCAGCTGAAGTTTCCCAGAGAAATGAAGGTGACTAATGGAAAGGTAGGATCTATAAATTTTATCAGGATCTATATCAGCCAGCCCTAGACTCCAACAGGTCGATGATAAAGAAGTGAACCCTAACCCGTTGCAGAATTTCGCGCAACGGGTTTTTTATTAGAAAAATGGACATTAGTCAGTATCAGGGGAGCTTTTTGACTTCCTCTAATAAAGCTTCGTATTCTTCAATCAGGGGATGATCCCAGGAATCCTTAAACATCTTCAAACTTTCTTCTTCAAACCAAATCTTTTTCTCTCTGTCTTGATGAAAAACGTTCCACGTAGATTTTTTGAGTTCGTAATAGTCAGAAAGAATGCTCTCTAGATTGTGAATTTTATCGGCGATCGAGACCGCTTTCGCTTCAACAGAACCTGCTTGAACGGACTCTAGATAACGTTTCCTCTCTTCATCCCAGGATAAACGTTTGTCATAAGTTACAGTTTTAACAATGTTAAAAACCTTCTCGCCCAACTCCCGTTTTAACTTTGAAGGAGGATATTCCGTGTCTTCCAGCACGTCGTGAGTCAAAGCAGCCGCTAAGACTTCATCTGAAAAACCATGCTTTGCCAGCTTCAAAGCCACCGCCATGGGGTGAATGAAAAAAGGTAGCTTACTCACCCGGCGCACCTGTCCCTGATGGGCCCTCACGGCGACCCGTATCGCTTTTTCAACCAAGCTAACTTCCGTCGTCCTCATGACTTAAATTTTAGCCTCTTAAGGCTAAAGAGTCAAGGTTATGTCCTGGATCAGTACTTTTGAGACAATCCTCCTTTTAAGTAACACTGATAAGGTGACTGGTATTTAAGTGATTGGTGCGGTCTAACATTATTGTAC